>CAUCOL010000009.1 GCA_958444395.1 uncultured Lachnospiraceae bacterium | reverse complement strand
CACCACCTCCTTCCGAACTGAATGTCCAGAAAAAGGGACTTCATACCCTGGAAGATCTTTTCGATCAGATTGAAGATCCTTCGACCGTCTCTGTACTTTATGCCGGAGAGAATGCATTCACATCCGCCGAATTTCTTCCCTCCTTTATTCACATAAAGGAATTATATATGAACAAAAATCAGTTATCTTCCCTTCCGGATCTGAGTGCCCTGTCAGAACTGGATGTTCTGGTTCTTTCCTCCAATCAAATAAAAGAGGCTTCCTGTCTATCCTCTCTCTCAGGCTTGAAGTATCTGGATCTTTCCTCCAATCCTGCATTCGATGATATCGAAAGCCTCTTTTCACTCTCCGGACTGACGACACTGAACCTGACTAATACCTCTGTATCACAGGCTCAATATCAACAGCTGCAGAAGCAGCTGCCGGACTGTATGATATTTATCTGACCGCTTATTTTCTATGCAGCATAAACTGTATTATTTTCAGACTGCAAACTGGCTGTTATACAGATTTGCATAGAAACCATTTTTCTGCAACAGTGACTCATGATCGCCCTGTTCGATGATATTTCCATCTTTCATTACCAGGATGATATCGGCATTTTTTATCGTAGACAATCGATGCGCCACGATAAAGGAAGTACGTCCTTCCATCAGCTTGCCAAATGCCCTCTGTATCTTTTCCTCTGTTCTCGTATCAATGGACGAAGTCGCCTCATCCAGGATCAGCATCGGTGGCTGACAGAGCATAACTCTGGTAATACATAACAGCTGTTTCTGTCCCTGCGACAGATTGTCACCATCCTCACGCACAACCGTATCATAGCCGTCCGGCAGACGCTTAATAAAGCTGTGTGCATGCGTCGCCTTTGCTGCTGCCAGTATCTCCTCATCCGTGGCATCCGGTTTTCCCATAATGATATTCTCACGGATCGTACCGTCCTTCAGCCAGGTTTCCTGAAGCACCATACCGATATTACTGCGCAAGCTGGCTCTTGTCATATCCTGCACGTCTGTTCCGTCGATTGCTATCACGCCCTTATTTACATCATAAAAACGCATCAGCAGATTGATCACCGTCGTTTTACCGCATCCGGTCGGTCCGACGATCGCTACACGCTGTCCCGGCTGAACCGACAGATTAAAATCATGGATCAGTTTCTGATCAGACACATAAGAAAAAGCAACATCCTTTAATTCCACCCGTCCTTTTGCGTTCTCCAGAACGACTGCATCCTCCTTATCCGGTGTCTGCGGCTGTGCTTCCATCAGTTCAAATACTCTGGCTGCGCAGGCGATCGCATTCTGCAGCTCTGTTACTACGCCGGAAATCTCATTAAATGGCTTCGTATACTGATTTGCATAGCTTAAGAAGCTGCTCAGACGTCCTATCGACAGATGACCGTTAATCGCAAAAAATGCACCCACGATACCAACTCCCGCATATACCAGATTATTCACAAAACGGGTAGCCGGATTGGTTAAAGAGGAGAAAAACGTAGCCTGCAGAGAATACTTCTGCAGATCTGTATTGATTTCATCAAATTCCTTCAGTGCCTGCTGTTCATGTCCATACGCCTGTACGACCCGCTGATTTCCGATCATTTCGTCGATCAGTGCTGTCTGTTTTCCACGGTACTTTGACTGCATCTGAAACATACTGTAAGACTTCTTTGCAATAAAGCCTGCTACAAAAAAGGATAATGGCGTAACAAGAACAACCACCAGCGTGATCCATACATTAATCCGCAGCATAAAGCACAGAGTACCCACAATCGTCATAACTCCGGTAAATGCCTGTGTGAAGCCCATTAACAGACCATCGGCAAACTGATCTACATCTGCAATCACGCGGCTGACAATATCGCCGGATGGATGTCCATCCAGATATTTTAACGGAAGGATCTGAATCTTATCCATAACATCCTTTCGTATATCACGCACCACATGATATGTTATATGATTATTACAGATATTCATCAACCACTGCGAAATGCCCGTGATCGTCAGCACCACCAGCATTGTTTTTAATATCTTCCATAAACCGGTAAAATCAACCAGTCCCTTATCGACCATCAGATCAACAGCATTACCTGTTAATATTGGCAGATACAATGTTGTCACCACAGTTGCTGCAGCAAACAGTAAAGATAACACGACCAATACCATATATTTTCGGATATACTTTAATACTTTTTTTAACGTCGTCATCTGATCTGACCGACTCATACTTTTTTTATTTTTAGCTGCCATATTTTATCACCATGCCTTTCTCTGCATCTCTTCCTGTCAGGCTGTTTTCCTCTATTCATGATTTTATCCGCTTCATTGCTACATCGACTCGGATTAATTTTTCTTAAACTGAGACTCATAGATTTCCTGATAAATAGCACAATTCTTCAGCAATTCTTCGTGCGTACCGCTTCCTACGATCCGTCCATCATCCAACACCAGGATCTTATCTGCCTGCTGGATGGAAGAGGTTCTCTGTGATACGATAAATATAGTAGACATACCGGTTAATGTTGCCAGTGCCTTACGAAGTCTGGCATCTGTCGCAAAATCCAATGCGGATGCGCTGTCGTCCAGGATCAGGATCTCCGGCTGTCTGACAAGTGCTCTGGCAATCGTCAGTCTCTGTCTCTGACCACCGGAAAGGTTTCTTCCGCCCTGTTCGATCTCATAGTCCAGACCGTTCTCTTTCTGATCGACGATCTCAGCTGCCTGTGCCAGCTCCAGCGCCTGACGGATCTGTACATCGGATGCCTGTGGATTTCCCCACTGTATATTTTCACGAATCGTGCCGTGGAACAATACCGCTTTCTGCATAACGATACCCACATTCTGACGCAGCTTTGTCAGTCCCATTTCACGGACATCGGTTCCATTGATGCGTACGGCTCCTTCTGTTACATCATAAAAACGCGGGATCAGATGTACCAGAGAAGATTTACCGGAACCTGTACCTCCGATGATACCTATTGTCTGTCCCGGCTCTGCCGTGAAGCTGATATCCTCCAAAGAAGCCTCGCCTGCGCCTTTATATGTCAGATTTACATGGTCAAAGACCACCTGTGCCGGCTTCTTTTCTTCTGTTTTGTCAATTGTCTTTGTACTGTTTGTCTCATCAGTTTCCAACAGATCCAGAGGAATGCTTGATTTTGTATCCAGTAAAGTCTGAATACGATTTCCACAAGCAACACTCTTTGTCGTTACAATGATCGTATTGGCCAGCTTGATCAGCTCTACCAGGATCTGCGACATATAGTTGATCAATGCTACGATCTGTCCCTGAGTAAGTGTTCCAATATTAATACGGACAGCACCTGTCCACAGGAGAACGACCAGTGCCACATTAATCATAATATAAGTCACCGGATTCATCAGTGCCGAAATCTTACCAACAAATAACTGCATCTGTGTCAGATCATTATTTTCCTGTGCATAGGCTTCCTTCTGTGCTTCTTCTTTATTAAATGCACGTATTACACGCACACCGCTCAGATTCTGTCTCGTTACACCCATTAACCGATCCAGATGTTCCTGCACCTTTTTATATAGTGGCATCGTCCAAAGCATGATACCAAATACAACAACCGCAAGCAGCGGAATCACGACAGCAAATACCAGTGCGGATCTGACATCAATCGTAAATGCCATGATAGCCGCACCAAATACGATAAATGGGGAACGTAAAAATAAACGAAGAAAAATATTCGTTCCCGTCTGCATCTGGTTAATGTCACTCGTCATACGCGTGATCATCTTCGATGTACCGATCTCATCTATCTCCTGAAAGGATAATGTCTCGATATGTGCGAATAACGCATGCCGCAGATTCATCGCAAATCCAACCGCCGCCTTTGCGGCAAAATACTGTGCTGTAATGGAGCAGGTCAGTCCGATTGCTGCAAGAATCAATAAAAGGCCGCCCATTTTCCATATATATGGTACATTATTCTGAGCAATTCCGCGGTCGATCATCCATGCCATAACTATCGGCACGGTCAGATCAAAGCAGGACTCCAGCAATTTAAACAAAGGACCCAAGACACATTCCTTTTTAAATTCCGTAATATACTTTAGTAACTTTTTCATTTTCCTGTCCTTTCTTATATAGATTGGGGTGTAACAAAAGCACCACCTGATGATGCATACACTCTGTTTCAGACATTTTCATCGACTGATTCTGTCGTTTTGTACTGTATCAGTATTATACCCATTCTTTTATACATACCTTTCATTGTATCAAATTATATTTCTGTTGACAAATAACACCTGTATATGTAATTCTATACTTAATGTAACGTTTGATTGTGTTAGTATAGGAGGTTTTTTCTTGAAGAAATATGAATTTATAGCACCATGTCATTTCGGACTGGAAGCTGTATTAAAAAAAGAAATAATACAATTAGGATATGACATCGTACAGGTAGAAGATGGAAAGGTTACCTTTTCGGGTGATGCATCTGCAATCTGCCGTGCCAATATTTTTCTTCGCACGACGGAACGAATTCTTCTAAAGATTGGTAGCTTCAAAGCAACCACCTTTGACGAATTATTTGAAGGAACCAAAGCGCTTCCCTGGGAAGAATTTATCCCAGAGAACGGCAGGTTCTGGGTTGCAAAGGCAACCTCGATCAAAAGCAAATTATTTAGTCCGAGTGATATTCAGTCTATTATGAAAAAAGCTATGGTAAACCGTTTAAAGAGCAAATATAATCTGAACTGGTTTCCGGAAGACGGTGACAGCTTTCCCATCCGTGTAACGATCATGAAAGATATCGTTACCGTTGGACTTGACACCTCCGGCGATTCCCTTCATAAACGTGGATACCGGCAGGCTACCGTCAAAGCACCGATCACAGAGACGCTTGCTGCTGCATTGATCATGCTGACTCCGTGGAATAAAGACCGTATTCTGGTGGACCCTTTCTGCGGCAGTGGTACCTTTCCGATCGAGGCAGCGATGATCGGAGCAAATATCGCACCCGGCATGAACCGTTCCTTTATCTCTGAACCGTGGACACACCTGATTCCAAAGAATTACTGGTATGATGCGATTGACGAAGCAGAAGATCTGATCCGGCGTGATGTCCAGATGGATATTCAGGGATATGATATCAGTCCGGAAGCGATCAAGGCAGCAATGGAAAATGCACGCATGGCAGAAGTCGATCATCTGATCCACTTTCAGCAGCGGCCGGTATCCCAGCTGAGTCATCGTAAAAAATATGGTTTTATCATTACAAACCCGCCATATGGACGCCGTCTGGAAGAAGAAGAGGACATGCCGGCACTGTATCGTGAGATTGGAGAAGCCTTTTCCCATTTAGACAGCTGGTCTTATTATCTGATCACAGCATTTGACCAGGCGGAACGCTACATCGGAAAAAAAGCCACAAAGAATCGTAAAATATATAATGGTATGATGAAAACCTATTTTTATCAGTATATGGGACCGAAGCCACCACGCCGTACGGAACCGAAAAACGACGAAGCAAAAGAATAAGATATCAGAAATGCCCGAACCGTTTTCACGGAATGAACCGCCTCCCCGATGTTAGACTTAAAAATCTAACATCGGGGAGGTCAACTCAGATCGGGCATTTTCTGTTTAAAGACCTTTTATAGATTCTTATCCGGTAAGTACAAATGAATTATTTCTGATCCATTCGTTCTACACCATCTTTCGTTACAATTGCCAGCACAGACGGTATTTTTTCTGCTTTTTCCTCACCAAAGGTATATACTTTTTTCAGCATTTCCAAACCATCCTTCAAACATACTTCTTTTGATGTATATAATACGGCAAGCGTTTCTCCTGCCTTCACATACTCTCCCGTTTTATGAAGGAACCGGATACCTGCCTTTGGATCAATTTGACTTTCCTTTGTCTCTCTGCCGGCGCCCAATACAACGGCAGTTTTACCACAAAGCTCTGTATCCATATGTTGTATATAACCGTCTGTTTCCATTTTATATTCCAAAGTAAACGGTGCCTGTATAAACTTTTCCGGATGCTCTATATACGTACTGTCCCCTCCCTGCGCTTCGACCATCTGTCCCAATTTACGGACAGCAGATCCGTCTTCGATCGCATGTACCACTTTTTTGCGGCATTCCTGCAATGGTGCGATTTCCGCCAGATACAGCATATAAGAAGCAAACTCTATACATATTTTTCTGAAATCCTCCGGTCCGTTTCCATTTAATGTATCAATTGCTTCCTGGACCTCTATATCATTTCCTACTGCGATCCCCAATGGTACATCCATATTCGTCAGAAGTGCTACTGTTTCTTTTCCTGCCCCCTCGCCGATGGAAACCATCTTCTGCGCAAGCCGGACCGCTTCCTCTGTACTTTTCATAAATGCGCCGCTTCCCACGGTTACATCCAATACGATCTTGTCACTGCCGGATGCCAGTTTTTTGCTCATGATGGAAGCTGCAATTAATGGAATGCTGTCTACTGTTGCCGTCACATCCCGCAATGCATACATCTTTTTATCCGCTGTAGCAATCTGGGCAGACTGACCAATGATGCTGGCTCCCACTGTATTTACTATTTCAAAAAAACGCTCCTGTGCAATGTCAGTCTGATAGCCCGGTATCGCCTCCAATTTGTCGATCGTCCCACCGGTAAAGCCCAGACCACGGCCACTCATCTTCGCAACTCTGCCGCCGCAGGCTACCACCAGTGGTGTGACCACCAGAGTCGTCTTATCTCCCACACCGCCCGTGCTGTGCTTATCTACCTTAATCCCCTGTATCGCTGACAGATCTACTTCATCGCCGGATTTTGCCATGCAGTCTGTCATTGCCAGCAGCTCCTCATCGTTCATTCCCTGAAAATAAATTGCCATAAGCAAGGCACTCATCTGGTAATCCGGTATCTTTTCCGCTACATATCCATTGATGGCAAACTGTATTTCCTGTGCAGACAGTACCTGTCCTCTTTTTTTCTTGTCTATAATATCATACATTCTCATCCGCATGCACCATTTCCTTTCCAAAACCAAGTGGCAATAATTGCTTTAACATATATTTTTTATACTCGTTCTCCGATACCGCCAGAATAATTTCAAAGGTATCATCCTCACAAAATTCCTCCATCACCTGACGGCATACACCGCAGGGAGGACACCATTCTAACGGTTCATTTTCTTTTCCGCCTACGATCACAATGCGTTTGAAATCATGCTCTCCCTGTGCGATTGCCTGGAAAAAAGCCGTTCTCTCAGCACAATTTGTCACGCCATAAGAAGCATTTTCTATATTACAGCCCTTAAATCTTCTGCCGTTTGCAGTCTCCAGACAGGCACCCACCTTAAAATGGGAATATGGTGTATATGCATTTTTCCTTGCCTGTACCGCCTCACGGATCATTTCCTGTAATCCTTCTTCTGCAGTGTTTTCTGCAGACGCAATACTTTCATTCGGGTGTTCCTCCTGCTCTTTCCGGATCTTAATCAGACGGCTCGTCCCCAATCTGTCCGCTCCGAGACTCACAAAATGCTCTGCATCCTCAAACGAGCTGATTCCACCGGCAGCCTTTATTTTTACATTTTCATTCACATATTTGTGAAACAATTCCACATCCTCAAAGGTCGCTCCTGCAGTTGAAAAACCGGTTGATGTTTTGATATAATCTGCCCCTGCTTCCGAAACCACACGGCACAGTTCTATCTTTTCCTGCGTCGTCAACAGACAGGTTTCTATAATCACTTTCAGGATATGTTCCCCACATATTTTCTTAAGAGCCGTGATTTCTTCTCGGATGGCATCGTATTTTTTCTCTTTTACGTCACCGATGTGAATCACCATATCGATCTCATCCGCACCATTTTCCAATGCATCCTTTGTCTCATATTCCTTCACCGCTCTGGTCTGATAGCCATTTGGAAACCCAATCACCGTACAGATGCGCAACTGCCCCTTTACATATTCTGATGCCTGCTTCACGAAAGCTGGCGGAATACATACGGAAGCTGTATGGTATTTGATACCGTCATCACAGATCTGACGGATTTCCTCCCATGTAGCAGTCTGTGCCAGCAATGTATGATCTACCTTATTTAATATTTTTTCCTGTTCCATTTTTGCGTACCCCCTTTTTTTCTATTTTACTACACGTTTTTTATTTTTTAAATCACAAAAAGTTAATAAATAATTTCTTCCATAGTTTCCATTTTCATTATATAATGTATATACTTAACCGGCTGCTTGCTCATGAGCGAAAGCAAACAGCTTTGATGACAGAAAAACCGCCTGTGCGTTTTTTCACGACAAGTCGCTCAGAAATGAGGATTTATATGAAATTATTAACTATTACTATTCCCTGCTATAACTCAGCAGAATATATGGATCGTGCGATCCTGTCCGCTTTGGTAGGCGGTAATGATATCGAGATTTTGATCATCGATGACGGTTCTACCGACAATACGTATGAACTTGCACAAGAATATGAGAAAAAATACCCTAACATCATTCGTGCGATCCATAAAGAAAATGGCGGTCACGGTTCCGCTGTAAATACAGGTATCGCCAATGCATCCGGCGTATATTTCAAGGTACTTGACAGCGATGACTGGCTTGATGCTTTCAGCCTGCAGGAGGTGCTTCGCTTATTGCGTCAGATGGTGACAGACGGTACAGTCCTTGATATGCTGATCAGCAATTATGTATACGAAAAGCCAAGTGTCCACAAGCACAAAGTCATGTCTTATACCGGTGCGATTCCAAAGAACCGCCTGATCACATGGAAGGATTTTAAGCATTTCCATATGAGTCAGAATTTATTAATGCACTCTATTATTTACCGTACCAACCTGCTGCATGACTGCGGTCTGAAACTTCCGGAGCATACTTTCTACGTAGATAATTTATATGCTTATATTCCTCTTCCTTATGTGAAGAAGATCTATTACCTTGATGTAAATTTATACCGTTATTATATTGGTCGTGAAGGGCAGTCTGTCAACGAAGCAATCATGACAAAACGTATTGATCAGCAGATCAAGGTAAATAAAATGATGATCGATGCACATGATCTTCTTTCAATCAAGGATAGAAAGCTCCGCCAGTATATGATCAAATATTTATCCATGATGATGATCGTAAGCTCCGCATTACTGGTCAATGAAGGATCAACAGAAAGTCTTGAAAAACGCGAGAACCTCTGGCAGTATTTAAAACAGCGCAATAAGATTCTTTACAATATTATTACCAGACGTAAATTTGGCAAACCATTACAGATGAAGAGTAAATCCGGCAAGAAAATAATCATCCACGGATATCATCTGTTTAATCGTATCTACGGTTTTAATTAGTACCAATCAACGGATATTAAATCATTTACTTTGTCAAAATACCAGATATTTCATTGATATTTCGTTGATATTCTGCTGATAAATTGATATTTATCTGTACTTTTTATGGAGGAACCGACAAATTACTATGCTAGCACCGATGTATTATAACGAAGAAGAAGAATGGAACAGAGCTCTTTTATTATACGATTCTGTATTAAAGGAGATCTCCACAAAGCTGGAAATACTAAATAATGAATTTAAACTTGCACACCAATATAATCCGATCGAGCACAT
This sequence comes from uncultured Lachnospiraceae bacterium, assembly GCA_958444395.1. Lineage (GTDB taxonomy): Bacteria > Bacillota > Clostridia > Lachnospirales > Lachnospiraceae > Jutongia. Next base: position 4,521 of record CAUCOL010000009.1, on the reverse strand, counting down.
TACTTCCCGTATCAAATCTGCCGACAGTATAGCCCGGAAGATTCGTAAAAAACAAAAAGAATTAACCGTTGAAAATATCGTAAAATATATCAACGATGTTGCCGGAGTTCGTATTATCTGCTCATTTACATCGGATATTTACCGTATTGCGGATGCGATTGCAAACCAGGATGATGTTACTGTTCTGCAGGTAAAAGACTATCTGAAGCATCCGAAGCCAAATGGATATATGAGTTATCATATGATTGTTTCTATTCCGATCTTTTTATCCAATGATGTGGTCGATACAAAGGTAGAGATTCAGATCCGTACAATCGCTATGGATTTCTGGGCAAGCCTGGAGCATAAGATTTATTATAAATTTGAGGGAAAAGCACCCGATAGTATCCGTGATGAATTAAAGGAATGTGCAAATATTATTTCCTTCCTGGATCAGAAAATGTTATCAATCAATGAAAGCGTCAAAAAATACCACGAAGATTTTAACGGTGGTTCCGCTATGAGCCATACTGTTGATGGGGATTCTGATCTTGCTACAGAGCCGGTTGCCGATCACACAACCTATGTCGAAGTAACAGATTCTGTTGTGACGGAGTCCCAGATTCAGGACAGCACTCACATACCGGAATCCCTCAAGATTTTATATGGATCAATCTATAAAGATTAAACATCCTTTCAATTAAAAGACAGCCAGTGATTACATCACTGTTCATAAAGAAATAGTAAGCCATAGAAATTATTCAACGATTCGATATTGTATCTTAATTTCTATGGCTTTTTTTACTTTTACTTTTTATTTTTGTTTTTTTATTTTGACTTTTTATTCTATTTTTACTTTACTTTTGATTTTTAATGCATACATACATATACCATGTATACTATATAAACGCTGGCCATGCCACAGCCAACCAAACGTGATACCTTTTTCTGCGCAAATGCACAGACCCATACAATAATACTCACCACATTCAGTAAAATCATATTATAAATACTACTGATATCAACAGATATTGGTCTTACGACAGATGCTACTCCTAATATTAATAATACATTAAAAATATTGGATCCGATTACGTTCCCAATCGCCATATCGGTCTCGCCTTTTTTCACAGCAATGATCGATGTGACAAGCTCCGGAAGGCTCGTACCAAACGCAACCACTGTCAACCCGATGATATTTTGGCTGATTCCAAAGTTTCGTGCAATAGCGGATGCCTCATCGACAACAATATCTCCGCCATATTTAATAGCAATCATGCCACCAAGAATAAACACGATATATTTAATCGTATCCTTTGCAGTATATTCCTTTTTTTCATCCTCTTCTTCCGCATATTCTGCCTGATGACCTAATGCATATCGAATAGTCTGTACGAAAAACAGGACAAACAAAACTAATAAAATACCACCATCTAATCTGGAGATAACATTGATTGCATGTTTTCCATGTAACAGGTAATCCCCTGCCAAAAACATTGCAATAATAGTCGCGACAATAGAGAAAGGAAATTCATTTTTTAATGTTCTTTCCCCGATAGGAAGCGGTCTGATCATCGCACAGATTCCGCATACAATCAACAGATTAAAAAGATTAGATCCCACCACATTACTAATAGCAATATCGCTGTTTCCCTTTAATCCGGCAATCACACTGACCATCAATTCCGGAAGGCTCGTTCCGATCGCCACAATCGTCAGACCGATTACAAGTGTTGGAATTTTCAAAAGCTTCGCAACTCCGGAAGCACCATCTACAAATATATTTGCTCCTTCGATCAAAAGGACAAATCCAATCACTAATAATATATATTCCATTTTTTAAACCATGCCTTTCTTATATTTATTTTTTGAAGATTGGACTGCTGTTTGTTTTTGCCTCTTCCAGAGCCTGCTGTTCCTCTTCTGAAAGAATCACAAACGCCTCTCCATTTACTATTTCCTTAGTATAAGTATAACACCCTTCTCTTGTACTATGCATGGAATTTAAAATAAAACCATTATTTTCTGCTGTAAGAAGTACCAATACAAAACTGAGTTTTCCACCAATTTCTTTAAATGCATCATATTTGACCAGACCAATTTTCTGGTATGCTGTCTGCAGCTGACCATTGATTGTGTGGATCTGACCATTGATTTCTTCTACATCTTTTGTCAGAATATCAATAGACGAGAATTTATCAAGAATTGCTTTTTCAAGATTCTTACCATTTTCACCATCCATAAACTTCTTATATTTTTTTCTTGTTCCAGCGTCCTTGATCATTGTGATTAATAATAATATAAATAATAATACTATAACGCCTGCCATACCAATAACCACATACCCTAAATCAATACCATAATCTTCAAATAATTTCATTTTTTTAGCCTTTCTTTTATTTATTTTTTAAGTGCATCATCATTTCTACCAGACGGTCAAATTCATCTGCTGAGAAATATTCTATTTCAATCTTCCCTTTTCCATTTCCTTTATAATTGATGTTTACTTTTGTTCCCATGATTGTTTTTAATTTTTCTTCAAAATTCTTATAAGCGAGTTTGACCTGTTCATTCTCCTGCGTTGATTTCTTTGGTGGCTTTTTTTGTTCATCCAGAAGCTTCTTTACCAATTTTTCTGTTTCTCGTACACTCAATTTATTGTCAAATACGGTAACAGCTGTCTGATACTGTGCTTCCGGATCAGAGATTCCCAATAATGCTCTGGCATGACCACTTTTAATCTTATCTTCGATCACCATATCTCTAACTCTTGGATCCAGCTTCAGCAAACGCAACGAATTTGTAACAGCAGCACGACTTTTAGAGACTTTTTCCGCTACCTCGTCCTGTTTTAAATGAAACTCTTCGATCAAACGATTATACGCTTCCGCTTCTTCTATTGCATTCAGATCCTCTCTTTGCAGATTTTCAATCAATGCAATTTCCATAACCTGCTGATCGGTATAATCTTTTATTACAATTGGTATATCTTTTAACCCTGCGATTTTTGCTGCTCTCCATCTACGCTCACCGGCAATGATTGTGTAAAATCCTTTTTTCCCTTTTTGCACAATCAACGGTTCGATCAATCCATGCTGTTTTATAGAATCTGCCAGTTCATGAATTGCATCTTCATTAAAGGACTTTCTAGGCTGATTGCTGTTAGGCTCAATCTTATTAATATCTATCGTCTCAACTTCTTTAATAACCTCTTTAATAACTTCCTTTACTTCCTTTGTTTCATTCTTTGTTCCTTTATGCATATCTGGAATCATCGAATCCAGCCCCTTACCTAAACCCTTTCTTGACGCCATCACTCCATACTCCTCTCTATAACTTCGTCTGCCAAATTTCTATATCCTTCTGCTCCTGCTGATTTTGGATCATACATACTGATTGGCAAACCATGACTCGGAGCTTCTGCCAATCGTACATTTCTTGGAATAATTGTTTTATAAATGTTCTGTTTCAGATTGTCCTTTACATTTTCTACCACCTGTAAAGATAAGCAGGTTCTTGCATCATACATTGTAAATACAACACCTTCAATCTCCAATATTGGATTCAGTCTTTCTTTTACTAATTCAATTGTATACATTAACTGGCTCAATCCTTCCAATGCATAATATTCACACTGAATTGGCACCAGTACGGTATCCGCTGTAGTCATTGCATTTACTGTTAATGTATTTAAAGATGGAGGACAATCAATCAAAATAAAATCATAGCTATCTCTGACTTTATCTATCTCTTTTTTCAGAATAAACTCTCTTTCTTTTACACCAATCAATTCAATCTCTGCACCAGACAATCCCTGTTCTGATGGTATAACCGTCAGCCCCTCTACAACTGATGGAGTCATTGCCTCCCATATAGATGCATAATTGACCAGTATGTCATAGACAGATACTTCTACTTTTTCTTTTTCTATCCCTAAACCACTCGTTGTATTTCCCTGTGGATCGATATCTACAACCAGAACCTTCTTTCCCTTCTCAGCCAAACATGCCGACAGGTTAATAGCGGTTGTAGTCTTACCAACACCACCTTTTTGATTGGAAATAGCTATTACTCTTCCCATTTTCATCCTCCTCTTTGACAGATTATTTATATTCTATCTGTTAAACGTTTCACGTGAAACATTTTTACATATTTTCATATAGCATCTATTCTTGAATTACACATCGGATATCCAAATAAAATTTTGACTTAACATACCATTTATTGCAAATAATATATTTACATCCATTTTAACTTTTCAGAATACTTTTGTTGCTATTTTCACATAAAAGAAATCCAGTACACTTGTGTAATAACGTACTATTTACTTATGCACTCTTTTATATAATAATTAGATTCTTACAAAACATTCTCACTTGATAAAACCAGCGGAATATTATAAAACTAAAAAGCATGATATAATGTTTCACGTGAAACATTATATCATGCTTTGAAATTACATTCTATACAATTTATTAAAAATAAAATGAAATATTTTGGTATAACTGATATTTACAAAAAATGTTTATAAAAGCAACCGTT
>CAUCOL010000008.1 GCA_958444395.1 uncultured Lachnospiraceae bacterium | reverse complement strand
GGGTATATTATGGGACAGACACAGGTTGTTGCTGCAGATGGGTATTTTTCTGATTTTATTTCGGATGGTTTTTCTACGGAGATTTGTTTTGCAATATTTACCCTGATCGTATTAGTCATTATTTACGCAGGTGTACGTAATGGAATCGAACGTGTCTCAAAATTTATGATGCCGGTACTTGTGCTCCTGTCTCTGATCATTGCCGTGTATTCTGTGACAAGACCGGGAGCATTGGCAGGTGTTAAGTATTTTTTGGTGCCGAATGTCAGTAATTTTTCCTGGATGACGGTGGTAACAGCGATGGGACAGATGTTTTATTCTCTTTCGATTGCAATGGGAATCCTGTTTACCTTTGGATCTTATATGAAGAAGGAAACCTCCATCGAGGAATCGACAAAGCAGGTGGAGATATTCGATACGGCGATCGCCATTATGGCAGGGCTTATGATCATTCCGGCGGTATTTGCTTTTTCCAGTGGAGATGCAGAAACGCTTCAGGCAGGACCGGCATTGATGTTTATTACAATTCCAAAGGTATTTGCCAGTATGGGGTTTGGAACATTTGCCGGAATTCTGTTTTTCCTGCTGGTTCTTTTTGCGGCACTTACCAGCTCTATTGCGTTGTCAGAAAGTGCAGTATCTACGTTTGAGGATGAATTTCATTGGAGCCGGCAGAAAGCTACTGTGATCATTGGTCTGATCATGTTTGTGCTGGGCAGTTTGTCGGCACTGGGCTATGGCCCGCTTGCCGGGATAAAAATAATCGGAATGCAGTTTCTGGACTTTTTTGATTTTCTGACCAATACCGTTATGATGCCGATCGCAGCGGTTGCAACTTGCCTGCTGATATCAAAAGTGGTGGGTGTAGAGAGCATAGAAGAGGAAGTAACTCATGGTGGGGGAGCTTTCCGCAGAAAAAAGATTTTTTGCTTTATGATTAAATATTTATGCCCGATATTTGCCGGTTTAATTTTGTTGAGTTCTATTGCAAATGCTTTCGGGTGGATCTCTATGTAACAGCATCAAGGAGTGCACGCAAATCTTCTTGATGCACCCAATCTGATTTCAATTTATATTCCATAAGAAGTGTAATCGCCACGAAGGATAGGGAACCCGTAGAAGCAAGCGTTGCTTTTGGGTTCCCATTTATTTTCATGATCCAGGCCATTCCACATAAAAACCTCCATTCTGCCATAATATATGCATGGTAACCGATGTGTGCAAAAAAAATATGCAAATTATTAAATTTTTATAAATTTTTAAAAGTCTGTAAATCCTTGAAAAATGGGAGATTTTGTGATTGCCTGTGCTGATTTTCGTATAAAAAACTTGAATTTTGAAAAAAGCGGAAAGAGAATCGCAGGGGACGTATGTTACAATATGCCGCAACAGAAGGAGCGAAGGGAATGCAGTTCTCCTTCCATATGCAACAGGCGGAAAGTCCAAAAGAAGAAAGGAAAAGAAACTATGGTAAAAAGAAAGAAGATAATAATGATTATGATGGTAACAGCCATTGCAGTGATCAGTATCACAGCAGCATCGGCGAAGAAAGCAAGCGCGGAGGAAACAAGTGTGACAGGCTTTGATCCTGCAGCTGAAAAACTTGTTGAAATGGATGGAAAAAGGTATGGGTTAGATTCTGCAGGAAATAGGGTGGAAGCTGTTTTTTATTCTTATGATGAATGCTATCATCTGATTGATCCTGGTAAATACAGTAAAGTATACAATGAATTGGGTGATTTGATTTTTTATGAAAAATATGAATTTGATGGTACGAAAAAAATGAATAAAAGTACTGTTTATGATAATAGATCTGCCGATACAATTCGTTATTTGAAAATCACGGCACGGCGTACTATAGTGAAAGGATACTCTGTTAATTTAATATGCAATGCTAATAGATGGAATGAGAGAGAAACGGGGACATACAATCAGTCAGATATTGTGACATTGACAGATAAAGCTGTATGGTCTTCGGCAGATCCAAGAATTGCGACAGTAGATGCAAATGGTGTTGTGACGGGACATGAGATGGGGGAGGTAGATATTACGGCTACCTATGCTGGCAGAACGGCAACGGGACGAATTACTGTCATTGAAAATGGATATGAATGGAATCCACAGATACGGCATTCAAAACAGAAGATTAAAACGAAATATCATCTTTATATAAATGATAATGGAAATATGGTATTAAATATAATCGTATTCAATGATACGAAGAAAAAGCAAAAATATGAGATTGGAAAAGCAATTTATATGAAGGTTGGAAATTCTAAATATAAATTGCCCAAATTAGCAAGAAAGAAAATTACCATCAAAACTCATAAATCAAAGACTCTGACAGTAGTCATCAAGAAATCTGCATTTAAAGGAAAACTAAAAAGCAATGGAGGAAATCTGCGTCAATGCCGTGCTATTATTTATTATCAAATTAAGAATGCGGGGGTTGAATGTAACAAAGAAGAACCAATTAGCGGGTAACATTAAAAAGCGTTTTGAGGGAACTTATGCACTGCTGCGTCAGCGCAAGAAGCAAAAGTGTGCCATACGCATTTGTTTGAAAATGCCTATCGTTGGATCACAACCTGAAGCACAATAACATCAAGTCTGGCTGCTACGGACTGCAAGGTGTTCAGACACACTCTATGCACGTATTCATCGTAATGGCTGGATAGCCGGACCGTTACATCCATGCACAAAAGATTTAGTGCACCGTGCACATTGCATTGCCCGGCACACCTGCTATAATGGCATCAGAATCAAACAAAAGCAACGACAAAGGCGTCGAAAAAGTATCGTAACATACTTTTTTGACGTCTTTTTGTTTTCTGTAAAGCAGAAGGAAATTTGGAGGGCAGAGATATGACAACGAAAGATTTATCACAGGCATTACCGGAAATTATCACAGCACAGGTTCCAGGACCAAAGTCACAGGAGCTTCTGGACAGAAGAAACGCAGCGATTCCACAGGCACTTTGCGGAAGTACTTATCCAATCTGTATTAAGCAGGGTGCAGGCGCTATGTTTGAAGATCTGGACGGAAACAAATTCCTTGACTGGGTCGGCGGCGTTGGTGTATTAAACATCGGATACTCCAATCCGGAAGTGATCGAGGCAGTGAAGAAGCAGGCAGAGAAATATTTCCACACAATCTTCAATGTGTACGTACATGATGGATATGTTACACTGGCAGAACGATTAAACAAGATCATGCCTTGTAAGGGTGATGTGAAGAAAACATATTTTGCAAACTCAGGTGCTGAATGTGATGAGAATGCGATCAAGATTGCAAAGGCATACACAAAGAGAAACGGTGTGATCTGTTTTACCGGTGCATTCCACGGCAGAACCAACCTGACAATGGCACTGACTGCCAAGAAAGTATATGCAGTCGGCATGGGACCATTCCCATCCAGCATTTACCGTGCACCATATCCATATCTTTACAGAGCACCAAAGGGCTACACCGAGGAGGAAGCTATCCAGTATTATATCGATGAATTAAACAGAATCTTCGATGAGGGCGCTCCTGCGAATGAGATCGCTTGTATGATCTTAGAGCCATTACAGGGCGAAGGTGGTTTCATTCCCGCACCAATCGAGTGGGTAAAAGCCGTTCGTAAGATCTGTGATGACAATGGTATCCTGATGATCGCCGATGAGGTACAGTGTGGTAACTGCAGAACCGGTAAATATTATGCTTCTGAGTATTGGAAAGAGGCAGGCGCAGCACCAGATATCATCGCAACAGCAAAATCTCTGGGCGGTGGACTTCCTATTTCTGCGATCACAGCCAGAGCAGAAGTCATGGATGCAGCACCGGCAGGCACGATCGGTGGTACTTACTGTGGTAACCCTGTTTCCTGTGCATCTGCATTAGCTGTTATGGATATCATGCAGAGAGATGATTATGCAGGAAAAGCAAGACATATCGGTGAAGTTGTTATGAACAGATATAAAGAGCTGCAGAAGAAATATCCTGTCATCGGTGATGTCAGAGGTCTGGGTGCTATGATCGGTATCGAGTTCGTCACAGATCCTGAGACGAAAGAGCCGGCTACAAAGCTGACAGCAGATATCGTGAAGAATGCTATGCAGAAAGGTCTGTTGCTGGAAAGCTGTGGTACGGCAAGCAACACGATCCGTTTCCTTGCACCACTGACTATGACAGATGAGCAGATGGAGAAAGGACTGGAGATCTTCGAAGAAGCAATCAAAGAATCTCTGTAATAATAGAAAACAACGTACCAAAAGATAAAACATTAAGATATATATCTAAAAGGTCAGGACAACAAAATACAGAAAAGATAAGACAAAGAGGTCAGGACATACAGACAAAGTATGCCCTGGCCTTTTGTAATATACCAGACAGAGAATATGGTGAAGCAGTAATGCATTAAAAGCGTAAGCATTGAAAGATCCGGTCAGCGGCGGAAAGCGTCAGACAAGATTCGTGAAGCACTTGACCGGATCATAAAAAATATAAGATATAAGATTTGAGAAAACATGTTTGAAAGATCTGAGAAATGATCTATTGGAGGTAGCAGATTTGGAACAGAAATCAAAATTTGATAAGGTAATGGGGGCGTGGGATATACTCGTTATTGCATTTGGTGCCATGATCGGCTGGGGCTGGGTAATCAACTCGGGTGACTGGATCACGACGGCCGGCTTTATGGGATCGATCATTGCGATGCTGATCGGAGGTCTGATGGTATTTTTCGTCGGACTGACTTATGCAGAACTGACATCGGCTATGCCGCAGTGTGGCGGTGAGCACGTATTTAGTTATAGAGCGATGGGACCGACCGGTTCTTTTGTATGTACCTGGATGATTATTTTGGGATATGTAGCGACATCAGCATTTGAAGCAACCGCTCTTCCGACGGTTATTACCTATCTTTTCCCGAAGTTTAATCAGGTGTATCTGTATTCGATCGCCGGAAAGGATATTTATCTGACAACCATTCTTCTGGGCGTTGGTGTGGCAGTCCTGATTACGATCATTAATATCAAGGGTGCCAAGACGGCAGCGATGTTGCAGACGGTTCTGACAGCGATTATCGCAGTAGCCGGTATTCTGCTGGTCGTTGGTTCTGCTGTGAATGGAACCGGTGGAAATTTGACGGGACAGATGTGGGAACATGCATCCGGTTCGACGCTGGGAAGTGTCTTTAAGGTAGCCTGTATGACACCATTTTTATTTATTGGATTTGATGTTATTCCGCAGGCTGCGGAGGAGATCAACGTGCCATATAAGAAGATCGGTAAGATCATGTTGTTATCTATCTTTCTGGCGGTGGCATGGTATCTTCTGATCATCTTTGCCGTATGCTATATTATGCCGCAGAGTGCGATCGCACAGGAAATGAATTCACAGAATGGTCTGGTATCTGCCAAAGCGATTGAGCTGGCATTTCATTCTCCGATGATGGGCAAGGTACTGATCATCGGCGGTCTGTGCGGTATCATTACATCCTGGAACTCGTTCCTGATGGGCGGAAGCCGTGCATTATATTCAATGGGTGAGTCTCTGATGATTCCATCCGTATTTGGTAAACTTGGCAAGAATAAAACACCGGAGGCTGCGATCCTGCTTTGTGGACTCGCCTGCTGTATTGCACCGTTCTTCGGTCGAGGCGTACTGGTATGGCTGGTCGATGCAGCATCCTTCGGCTGTGTTATTGCATATATGTTTGTATCTATTTCCTTCTGCATTTTGCGTAAGAAGAAACCGGAAATGGATCGTCCGTATAAGGTAAAAGCCGGTGGCTTTGTTGGCGTAATGGCTGTGATTATGGCAGGTTTCATGACGCTGTTATATATCATCCCGGCATCTTTCTCTGCCGCGCTGATCTGGCAGGAATGGGTGGTAGTCGGAACCTGGCTGGCACTTGGTGTATTTTTCTACTTCTATTCTAAGAAGAAATATGGTGCTGAGTTTGGACGCGATATTTTCATCATCACCGAGGAGGCACCGGAGGAAGAGGAAGACTCCAATGTGGTGGCGATCAACAAGAAATATGCCGGAAAGCATTTTGTTGTGACGGTTGGCTGTGAATATGGAAGCGGCGGTCCGGAGATCGCAAAGAGGGTTGCAGAATATTTTGGCATAGAATATTATGATAGAGATCTGGTTGATAAGGTCGTGGATCAGATTGGTGTCGATAAGGGACTGGTTGAGGAAGCAGATACGAAGATCGGTGTCCGGTATGGTTTTGATACTTCCTACGGTGTGCGTTATGCGAACCTGTCCAACCGAGTCATTGATGCACAGTTCCAGGCAATCCATGAGTTTGCCGCAAAGTCATCCTGCGTGATCGTAGGACGAAGCAGTGATTATATTCTGCGTGACCGGGACGATGTATTAAATGTATTTATCTATGCACCGGAGAAAGACGAGATCGCTGCTGTCATGAACAAGAAGGGACTGAGTGAGCGGAAAGCACAGGAAGAGTGGGAATCCGTCGAAAAGGCACAGCATGCACGACATGCGTATATTACAGGTAAGAAGCGTGGTGACAGACATACAAGAGATATCTTACTGAACAGTAGTCTTCTGGGCTGGCGCAAGACCGCTGATCTGATCATTGAACTGGTCGAGGAGAAATATGCAATTACAGAAGACGATATTAAGAAGGAGGCATAAAAGCATGAGGGGCTTTTCTATTAAAACTGAAATTGAAGAATTTGATACTTTTGCACAGTTCGCCGAGGATGCGAAGCTGGGGGCAGATGATCTGGTATTATGCGGAGAGCATACGTATAAAGATTATATCGAGTCATTACATACAGGTGTGCAGACATTATTCCGTGAGAAATACAGCAAGGGAGAGCCGACAGACGGAGACGTCGATGCGATCCTGGATGCACTCCGCGATAAGACATATGACCGTATCATTGCAGTCGGTGGCGGTACGGTGATCGACATTGCGAAGGTCGTGGCAGTAGCAGGACCGGAGGATCAGGTTGACGACCTCTACGATCATGTGGATTCTCTGAAAAAGGTACATCCGCTGGTGATCATTCCGACGACATGCGGAACGGGCAGTGAGGTAACGAATATTTCCGTCATCAACCGCGTGAGCAAAGGTGTCAAGATGGGACTGGCATCCAATGCGATGCTGCCAGATAAAGCGGTGATGATCACCAACTTGCTGGAGTCGCTTCCCTATAAGATCTTTGCGACATCCTCCATTGATGCGATGGTACACAGTGTAGAGTCTTTCTTGAGTCCGAATGGATGCAGTATTTCACGTATTTTCTCTACAGAGAGTCTGAAAACGATCATCACCTGCTGGAAGAAAACCGTTGCCGAGGGTGGCGGGGATGCCTGGAAGAAATATGCAGCAGAATATCTGAAAGCATCCAACTGGGCAGGCCTTGGCTTTGGCTATGCCGGTTGTGCTGCCGTACATGCCTGCGCTTATCCGCTGGGCTCTGTATACCACATCCCGCATGGACAGTCCAATCAGCTGATGTTTGCTTCGGTTATGAAAAAATATAAAGCATTAAAGCCACAGGGACGCATCAATGATCTGGAAGCAGTAATCGCAGGATGCCTGGATGTGGCACCGGAAAAGGCACTGGAAGCACTGTACGAATTGATGGACAGCATCTTACAGAGTGAGCCGTTGAAGAACTTTGGCGTAAAAGAAACGGATCTTCCGGTCTTTGCCAAAGATGTGGCAGCGACACAGCTGCGTCTGCTGCGCAATAACTACATCCCGCTCAGCGAAGAACAGCTGCTGGAGATCTATCAGGCAGCCTTCTAAAAATACATGTACGAAAAAAGGGCAGTCCCTCTATCGCAGAAGGGGCTGCCCACTTTGTTCCGTTATAGGAAATTGCTCGCAACATAGAGCGAAAAAGGGCAAAACGCTGGTTTTGCCCTTTGTTCCTTTATGCCCACAGAAATTCCTCCCATCCGGTGACAGTTGTGGGAGATATTTAGAGAAAATGTGCTTCGGGAAAGATATAGAGGTTGTCAAATATTCTCTATGTGCTATAATTATAGTTTTTGGAGAAATCCTAAAAAATGATGTGGGTAGTAGATTTTTTTTATGTATCTTGTTACAATGGAGAGGCGGCGGGAGATCCCTGCAAAGGTGATTTTCAAGGCTGCCTGTGTCACAGAGATGATACGGAGGCAAATTTTTTATGAATCAGGAAAGGAAGAAAAAATGGGAAAATGGATAGCATTGATTCTGGTTGTTGTACTGATCGTGTACATTATCAGTATGTACAATAAGCTGGTACGCCAGAAGGTAGTAGTGGATGAGGCATTCTCGACGATGGACATCTACATGAAGAAGCGTTTTGATCTGATCCCGAATCTGGTGGAGACGGTGAAGGGATATGCAAAGCATGAGTCGGAGACTTTGTCAAAGATCGTTGCACAGCGTCAGGGAGGTTATGGACAGATGTCACCGGAGGAAAAGGTATCTATGTCTGTAGAACTGTCAAAGGCATTGCCAAAGGTTCTGGCAGTGGCAGAAGCGTATCCGGAATTGAAAGCAGATACAAACTTTCTGAATCTGAGCGATCAGCTGTCAAAGGTAGAGGGAGATATTGCGAACGCGCGCAAATATTATAACGGAGCAGTCAGAAATTATAATATTTCGATCGCAGCTTTTCCATCGAATATCATAGCGTCTATGTTTCAGTTTACGGTTCGGCCAATGTTTGAGGTGGGCAGCGAGGAAGAACGCGAGAATGTGCAGGTGAAATTTTAATGAATAAAAGAACTGGTTTTTTCTGGACGGGACTGCTGGCGGTCTGCTTTGTTCTGTCTCTGGCGGCGGGACAGAAGGCGTCGGCAGCAGGCGGCTACACGATCAATCAGTATGACGTGCAGATGAATGTATCCGAAGATAATACATATTATATAGAAGAAACGATCGAGGTAAACTTTCAGGAGCACCGGCATGGTATTTACCGGAACATCCCTTTGAAAAATGATGTGAAGCGTGCCGATGGAAGCACTTCCCGTGTGATGGCGCAGATTAAGGACGTGTCCTGTCATGGCGATGAGTATTCGCTGGAGCGCAGTGGTGACCGGCTGCAGATCAAGATAGGTGATGAGGATCATACGATCATTGGCTCTAAGACGTACGTGATCTCCTATCAGTATGTGATGGGGAATGACGTGCTGAAAGCTGCCGATGAATTATATTACAACCTGATCGGAGCAGGCTGGGAAGACACGACGATCCACGATGTCAGCTTTACGATCCAGATGCCGAAAGAATTTGACGAGAATAACCTGGGATTTTCATATGGTCCTGTGGGTTCTGAGAAGAGCGGAGATGTCTGGTATTATGTAGAGGGAAATACGATCACCGGTATGCTGGATGATGCGGTGACATTAGGCGAAGGAGACGCCCTGACCGTACGTCTGACGCTTCCGGAGGGATATTTTCTGAAGACAAATGAATTTCCTGTTCCGGCAGCTGTGGCAGCAGGACTGGCAGTGCTCACGATCCTTCTGTCTGTCTTTTTATGGAACCGCTATGGAAAAGACGATCCGGTTGTGGAACGTGTGGAGTTTTATCCGCCGGAGGGCATTAACAGTGCCGAAGCGTCATATCTATATTATGGCAGGGTCGATGATGATGCGGTGATCTCACTGATTCCGTATATGGCGCAGAAGGGTTATCTGACGATCCGGGATGGACAGGGCATTGATAAGAAAGGTTTTGTACTGAATCAAGCGAAGCTGTATGATGGTACGGATAATGCGGAACGTATGTTTATGGCAGGGCTGTTTAAGTCAAAGAACTATGCGACACAGGAGAGTCTGAAGGATAGCTTTTATGAGACGGTCGGGAAGATCCAGACGCATATCAAGAATGTATTTGAGAGCAGGGTATTCTATGCTAATTCGTTGAATAAGGCATGGATCTTATATCTGTTATTTGTGATCATGTATGTCTGTGCCTTTTTGATTCCGGCGTACCGGTATACCTACGATATCGTTACGGCGGCAATCTGGAGTGTACTTCCAGCGTTTGCCGAGGTGATCTGCGTGCAGCTGACATTGAATATGCGAAGCCGCATGGGTAAACTTGTCAGTGGTGCGATCTGTGCTGTATTGGGAATCATTCTGTTCGGTGTAGTCAACTGGCTGCCGATGCAGTATGCACATCCGTTGTATAAGGTGTCATATATACTGGCAGTGATCGCTGGACTGGTTGTAGGATTTTTTGCAAAATATATGGATAAACGTACCCCATATGGAAATGAGATGCTGGGACAGCTGATGGGATTTAAGACCTTCCTGGAGACCGCCGAGAAGGATCGTCTGCAGACGATGGTAGAAGATGATCCCCAGTATTTTTATGACATTCTTCCCTTTACATATATCTTCGGAATCTCTGATTTATGGATGAAGAAGTTTGAATCGATCGCAACGCCACCGCCTGCCTGGTATGATTCGGAGGATGTCTTCCGTATGTCGTCCATGCATCATTTTATACATCATACGATGAGTGAGGCGAAGAGCACGATGCTGTCACAGCCAAGCTCCAGTGGCAGCAGTGGGGGCGGCTTCTCTGGAGGCGGCTCCGGTGGTGGAGGTGGCGGATCCTGGTGATCCTGCCGGCTTCACCGGGTGAGATGGCAGCTGCCGGAGACGTGCATATCTTCCGTTTCCTTCCATTGACGCTGTGAGGGGATGGTGCTACACTGAGGATAAGGTTTGGGGTACTCTCCAGACGGTGAAAACTAGACAGTTCATTGAAGCAAGAACAGGGTGTCAGACGCTTTCTACATCACTGTGATAAGCGTAGACTTGTGGCATCCTGCCCTTAGAAAGGAAAGGTGTTTTTATGGCAAGATTTACGTTACCGAGAGATGTGTATCATGGAAAAGGTGCTTTAGAGGCATTGAAGGATTTTGAAGGAAAACGTGCGATCGTCTGCGTGGGCGGCGGTTCCATGAAACGCAACGGTTTTCTGGATAAAGCAGTGGGATATCTGAAAGAGGCCGGCATGGAAGTACAGCTGTTTGAAGGCATTGAGCCGGATCCTTCCGTAGAGACTGTTATGAAAGGCGCTGCCGCAATGCAGGCATTTGAACCGGACTGGATCGTAGCGATGGGTGGCGGCTCACCAATCGATGCCGCGAAGGCTATGTGGATCAAATATGAATATCCGGACGTAACCTTTGAGGATATGTGCAAAGTATTCGGTCTACCAAAACTGCGTCAGAAAGCACATTTCTGTGCGATCTCTTCCACGTCCGGAACAGCGACAGAGGTAACAGCATTCTCTATCATCACAGATTATGAAAAGGGTATCAAATATCCGATCGCCGATTTCGAGATCACGCCGGATGTAGCGATCGTGGATCCGGAGCTGGCAGAGACGATGCCGAAGAAGCTGGTAGCACATACCGGTATGGACGCGATGACCCATGCGATCGAGGCATATGTATCGACGGCGAACTGTGATTACACAGATCCACTGGCACTGCATGCGATCAAGATGATTCAGAGAGATTTGGTCGGTTCTTACAATGAAGACATGGGGAAGCGTGACAACATGCACAATGCACAGTGTCTGGCTGGTATGGCATTCTCCAATGCACTGCTTGGTATCGTACATTCTATGGCGCACAAGACAGGGGCAGCCTTTGCAGATTACGGCGCACATATCATTCATGGCGCAGCCAATGCCATGTATCTTCCAAAAGTTATCGCATACAATGCGAAGGATGAGACAGCGAAGAAGCGTTATGGTGAGATCGCCGATTTCATGAAGCTGGGCGGCAGCAGCGATGATGAGAAAGTGAAGCTGCTGATCAAATATCTGCGTGGCATGAATGATGCATTAAATATACCGCATTGCATTAAGAATTACGGTGCAGACAGCTATCCGACGGAACAGGGCTTTGTACCGGAAGAGGTATTTCTGGAGAGACTGCCGGAGATCGCAGCCAATGCGATACTGGATGCCTGTACCGGATCCAATCCGAGACAGCCATCCCAGGAAGAGATGGAGAAGCTACTGAAATGCTGCTACTATGATACAGAAGTAGATTTCTGATGTCTCGGAAAAGAGCGGAAAGCAACTGGTAGTTATTGACAATATTTATCATTAATGAGAGAAAATCGGTTGGAGCAAAAGTGGTTCCGACCGATTTTTTTTGCAGAAAAGGATGGATAATGCCATGTTTTTCGGCAGTTTGGAAAGAGAACAGGAAAAATAAACTGCTGTTATAATATATGCTGCGAATGCCCGAAAAATGGCGAAAAGTTAGCTATATGAAACAATAATTAGTAATTGATGCTACTTGTCAAGCTATCGAAAAAGTATTAAGATATGTGTATAAAATCACAAAAGGAGGATTCTTAAAAATGGCATACGTTATTGGTGATGATTGTGTAAGTTGTGGAGCATGTGCAGGTGGATGTCCTGTAGGTGCTATTGCTGAGGGTGCTTCTCATTATGAGATCGATGCAGATACATGCATCAGCTGTGGAGCATGTGCAGGTACATGTCCTTCAGGTGCTATCTCTGAGGAGTAATTTCTTAGACGATGAAATAAAGAGCTGTCCGGGCAGTTGGTGTCCGGGCAGTTTTTTATGTTATAGGAAACTTCGTTCCTATAACATAAAAAACACTCCGTGAGGATGCGCATTTCGCGGAAAAGAAATAAATGCTACGCATTCCGCTCAAGCGCGAAAGAGTCGCAAGCGACTCTTTGTTCTGTTATAGGAAACTCGTTTCCTATTAATGAAAAAACGCTGTACGGAGATGCGATCATCGCACAGAGGAAAATTCTTGCTTTCTGGGTATTTTATTGTATAATAAAAGACAGATTGTGGGAAAATGAGCACAGTTAATAGAAAAATGGAGGTTTTTAGAATGGACGCTAGAGTTAATAAAGATATGATTATTCATGATATGCTTCAGATCGATCCGGGCATCGGACCTATCCTGATGGCTTCTGGTATGCACTGTATCGGCTGCCCGGCTTCTCAGGGAGAGAGCCTGGAGGAGGCTGCTATGGTACATGGTTTACAGGTGGATGAGCTGATTAAAGATGTAAACGAGTATCTGGCAAAGAAATAATCGAACGGGCAGGGTTTCTGACCGGACAGGTTATGAGTCATGAGCGGTGCGTGGATGCGTGTGTGCAGCATAGACAGCGCAGATCATTTGATACACTGTTCTGTGAAAAAGACAGCCTGTCAGTGGATCGTCTCCCATCGTCGGATTTTGGTCTGACTTTTGGGGAGTGGTTCATTGACAGGCTGTTTTTGTTAAATGCTGAAAACACATAAATGTGAAAATGTAAAATACTTAAATACTCGCCAGTACCTGCAGGGCTTTGTCCCTGATCAGCGGCTCATAATGCTCTTCAAAATAAAAATGGGTCGCATACATATTTCGGAGTGGTTTTCCATATTCACAGATCATATTACAGATCCGGCTGAATTCCTCCGGCGTATGTTCGGATTTATGAACGACCAGATAATAAATCCCTTTCTTCTCATCTTTATATAGCGTGTTCTTCCCGTGGTAGGTGTACACCAGATATTCTGCCAGGCTGGTGATCTCCTGCAGACTGTGGAAGGTAAAGATCCTGGTAGCGTCACGCTGGGCAGTGCTGGTAACTGTCTTTGGTCGGTGCTCCATTCCCAGAGCCTCCGACAGAGATATAAAGTCACTTCCTTTTGAAGGTGGTTCATCCGGAGAAAAGGTGACATCCTCTTCGGTATCATCTTCCGGCTCTGACAGGATCGTATTACTCATAAAACCAAAGTTGTCCTCATCCTCATCTTCTGCGACGCGGAATGCATTATCATCAAAGGAATCCATATCATCCTCGTTCTCATCATCTGTAAAATGGGAAAAGCGCGTATCCAGCTCGTCCGGATCATCAACCTTCGTGATCACCAGAACCAGTGTATCCGGACTCATCGGGATCGCCTCGATCATCAGCGGGATATCATCCGCTTCAAATCCGAACTCATACGATGCCTGCTGCATCATATCCTGAAATAAAGATCGGGCTTTCTCAGAGCCGTATGCCAGCTCGCTGACACGCAGTTCACGGTCGGACAGGTCTTTCTGATTCAAGGTGCAGCGAATCTGATGATCATTTATCTTTTCTATGCGCATAAAATCACTCCCTTCTATCATAAAATAATATTTCGGAATTCTTTGGTTTGATTATAGTTGAATCTGCTATAGAAGTCAATGTATTCAAGGGGAAATCAGAAATGCTGTGTTTTTATTTTTTGTGAAAAATGAATAATAAATACTG
>CAUCOL010000007.1 GCA_958444395.1 uncultured Lachnospiraceae bacterium | reverse complement strand
TGGCATTGCTGCTCAGTCCCTTCTCCATACGGTTCAGGGATACCATCAGCCCCAGAATCTCTACCTTGCCCTGCGCCTGAATGATGGGAAATGTCTCTTCGATCGACTTACCGGATGTCGTCACATCCTCTATGATCACAACCTTATCTCCATCCTGGATCTTGCTGCCCAAAAGGATACCGGTATCGCCATGATCCTTTACCTCTTTACGATTTGAGCAGTAACGGATCTCCTTGCCATATAATTCACTAAATGCCATTGTCGTTGCCACACTCAACGGGATTCCTTTATATGCCGGTCCGAATAAGACATCAAAATCATCTCCATAATGCGCATGGATCGCCTTTGCATAATACTGTCCCAGCTTACGCAGCTGCGCACCCGTTACATAAGCACCTGCATTCATAAAGAATGGGGATTTACGCCCGCTCTTCAGTGTGAACTGACCAAATTTTAATACGTTGCTTTCTACCATAAACTGAATAAATTCTTCCTTATACTGTTCCATTTTTTACCTCATTTCTGCACACCTCTGTCTTTTACCTAGCTGCCGTGTGCGGTGACGATCGCTAAGCGTGCTTTTTTATTTTACACATCCGATCAGATCCCGGATATCCTCTACATGCTGCTTCTTCATAAATGCTTCGATGCCGGCAACTACCTCCTGCGTCGCCGCCGGATTGTGAAAGTTCGCTGTACCGACTGCCACCATCGTAGCTCCTGCCATGATAAATTCCAACGCATCCTCTGCCGTGCAGATACCACCCATACCCAGAACCGGGATCTGAACGGCATTTGCCACCTGATAAACCATTCGTACAGCCACCGGCTTAACAGCAGGACCTGACATACCACCTGTTTTGTTTGCCAGCGCAAATGTTCTCCTGTTTATATCGATCTTCATACCGGTCAGGGTATTGATCAGAGAGACTGCATCGGCTCCCCCGGCTTCTGCCGCCTGTGCCATCTGTACTATATCCGTTACATTCGGACTAAGCTTCATGATCACAGGCTGTTTTGCCTTTGCCTTGATCTGGGATGTGATCTTTTCAACCTGCTTTGGATCCTGACCAAATGCAATGCCACCGGCTTTTACATTCGGACAGGATATATTGATCTCCAGAAGATCTACATCCGTATCTGCCAGTCTCTCTACTACTTCACAATAATCCTGTGGCGTACGTCCACATACATTTACAATGATCTTCGTATCATATTGTTTTAAGAAAGGAATGTCCCTTTCCACAAATACATCAATGCCCGGATTCTGCAGACCGATCGCATTCAACATGCCGCCATAGGTCTCACAGATACGTGGTGTCGGGTTGCCCGGCCACGGTACATTTGCCACACCCTTCGTCGTTACGGCACCCAGTCCGTTCAGATCAACATATTCACTATATTCGGCACCGGAACCAAAGGTGCCGGATGCAGTCGTTACCGGATTCTTCATCGTAACTCCTGCGAAATTAACAGATAAATTCATGTCGTTTTTCCTTTCCTTCCAACCTATAATTCAATCTGATCTGCCATAAATACAGGACCGTCCTTACAGATTCGTTTATTGTGTACATGACTGTGTGCATCTACGTCCTTAGACTGGCAGACACATGCCAGACAGGCACCGATACCGCATGCCATTTTCTCTTCCATCGAGATCTGCGCCGGAATTGCATTGGCAAGCGCATACTCCTTTACTCCCCGAAGCATCGGGATCGGACCACAGGAATAGATCACATCTGCCTGTAACTGTTGCTCTCGGATCGCATCGATCACATTTCCCTTTGTACCGACACTGCCATCCTCCGTAGAGATCGTAATCTCAGCGTACGGTTCAAATGCTTCTTTCAGA
The DNA here is from genome assembly GCA_958444395.1 of uncultured Lachnospiraceae bacterium. Classification (GTDB taxonomy): domain Bacteria; phylum Bacillota; class Clostridia; order Lachnospirales; family Lachnospiraceae; genus Jutongia. The sequence continues at coordinate 12,505 of CAUCOL010000007.1, read as the reverse complement.
AATAACGTGGCATCTCTGTATCCAAGCACTACCTGTACCTTCTGTCCCTTTGCATGCAATGCCTTTGCCAGCTCCAGCATCGGTGGAATACCGATACCACCACCGATCAGCATCGCAGAACCATCCATCAGGGTAAATCCATTTCCCAACGGTCCTACTACATCTACCGTATCTCCCGGCTCCAAAGCAGAAAATTCCCTGGTACCCGCACCGGCAATCCTGTAGACGACGCGCAGAATCCTTTCCTCTTTCTGAATCTCACAGATACTGATCGGGCGGGGAAGCAGTCTGCTTCCCTCCTTGCAATATAACGAGATAAACTGTCCCGGCACTGCTTTTGCAGCTACATTCTGATCCTCCGGAAACTTTAACCACATGCTGTATATTCCATATGTCACCTGTACCTGACTGGTAACAATGGCCTGACATTTTTTCTTTTCTGACATTCTGTTCCCATGCCTTTCCTAATATTCTCTTATTGCGCTTCTCTCTTCCATCAACAGGCCCCAGCTCCTTTGATCGTTCCGATCCATATTATCTGGCTCCGTTGATGTCCTCGATCATGTCGATCACTGCCTGACGGGATGCATCCGCATAATTTGCAGCACCAAACTTCGCATATTTATCCTGCTTATACGCACAGATAATTCCTCTGGAAGAATTGACGATCGCACCCAGACCATCCTCATTGAAATAAGCTGCCAGATCAGATGCCTTGCCGCCCTGTGCACCATAGCCGGGAACCAAGATATATGTCTTTGGCATCTTCTTACGCAGAATGCGACCCATCTCCGGATAGGTTGCTCCGATCACACAGCCGACGTTGCTGTACGTCTGACCCATACACTGCTCGCCCCACTCATTTACTTTCTGTGCCACCAGCTCATATAATGGCTTGCCATCGATCAGCTGATCCTGAAATTCTCCACTGGATGGATTTGACGTTTTCACAAGAACAAAGATTCCCTTTCCCTCTTCCTTGCAGACATCCAGAAATGGATTGATTCCATCGCTACCCAGATATGGATTTACGGTAGCAAAATCCTCATCAAACCCTGCCAAACGATTTTTACCTACCGTCACCTTACCAAGATGACCGATCGCATATGCTTTGGAAGTAGATCCGATATCTCCACGCTTCACATCTCCCAGTACCAGAAGACCTTTCTCTTTACAGTAATCTACGGTCTTTTTGTAAGCTGCCATACCGGGTACTCCAAACTGCTCATACATTGCTACCTGCGGCTTTACACATGGGATCAGATCATAAACTGCATCTACAATGCCCTTATTAAACTGCCATACAGCCTCTGCAGCTCCTTCCAGAGTCTCTCCATACTGTGCAAAAGCCTCCTTCTGGATCTGCTCCGGTACATAATCTAACATCGGATCCAGTCCCACTACGACCGGCGCATTCTTTTTTGTAATCTCCTGTATTAATTTATCGATCATCTTGTTGCTCCTTTCACTTTCCATCTGCCTTTTCTATCTATCCAAAGGCTTTATGCCTCTGTCTGTCTTTCTTCTGTGATATCGTAGACCTTCCTGCCATCTACATAAGTCTGCAGAATGCGGCCATAGACCTTCCTGCCGTCAAATGGCGTATTCTTTCCCTTCGATGCAAACCGGCTGCTGTCAATCGCATATTGATTCTGAATATCTGCGATCACCAGATCCGCCACTGCTCCCGGTGCAAGACTTCCCTTGTCTATACCAAGTACCTGTGCCGGATGAACACTCATCTTCTCGACTAACTGTGGCAATGTCAGATAACCGCCCCGCACCAACTCAGTATAGCTAAGTGCAAATGAAGTCTCCAGTCCCACGATACCAAACGGGGCTTTTCTCATGCTCTGTGCTTTCTCTTCCTTCCCATGCGGTGCATGGTCTGTCGAGATCACCTCCATGATATTTTCCTTTAATGCTTCCTTCAAAGCCTCTACATCCTTCCGGCTGCGCAACGGAGGATTCATCTTAAACCTGCCATCATCCTCTGTGATCTCATCGTCTGCCATCGTAAAATGATGCGGGCACACCTCTGCCGTGACAGGCAACCCCTGTTTCTTTGCCATCTCCACCAACAGGGCACTGTCTGCTGTCGAGCAATGACACAGATGCAGTCTTGCGCCTGTCTCCTTACTGATCAGAATGTCTCTGGCGACGATCACATCCTCCACAGCATTTGTGATACCGGGCAGTCCCAGCTCCTCAGCCTTTGCCCCTGCATTCATCACACCTCCATCGACCAGTGCCTTGTCCTCGCAATGCGAAAACATCGGAATATCGCACCGGGCAGCCTCCTGCATCCCATGGCGGAATACCAGGGAATCCATAACCGATTTACCATCTTCACTCAAAGCAACCGCTCCGGCTTTCTTCATGCCTTCGATGTCTGCCAGTTTCTTTCCTTCCTGTCCCAGCGTAACGGCACCGATCGGCAAAATGTGAACCGGTGCATCCTTGGTACGATCCAGAAGATCCCGGATCCGTTCCGGACTGTCGATTACCGGCTTTGTATTTGGCATCGGGCAGATACTCGTCACACCACCACGGGCTGCTGCACGTGCGCCTGTCTTGATCGTTTCTTTATACTCAAATCCCGGTTCTCTCAGATGTACATGCAGATCAATGAATCCCGGCATGATCACCTTTCCGGATACATCGACTACTTCATCGGCTTCTTCACCACCCAGATCTTGTCCGATCTGTTCGATCCGGTTATCACGGATCAATACATCTTTTTTTGCATCTATTCCGTTGGCGGGATCGACTAAATGACCATTTTTTATTAAAATGCGCATTTTGTTTCTCCTTTCTTTACGCACAGAATGCACCTGTCAGACTTCTGACAGATGCACTCTGTATTTCTTACTCAAGGATCTCTGCTTTCTCCAAATCCTGAAGCATACGCTGGTTTGTAATATACTCACTAAATTCTTCCGGAAAGATCCATTTACTGTCATGCAGTTCTTCGGACAGGATCACTTCCTCTTCCTCCATATCCGTATAACAAAGATATGTCAGTCCCAGATTACATACGGATCCTACCATAAAAGTCCATGTGTAGAGGATTCTGTCTGCTACAGCAGTCAGTCCGGTCTGCTCCTGGATCAGACGCACAACCGCAGCATCCGGTGACTCACCAAATTCCGCTTCTCCATCCAGAAACTCCCATTGATACGGATCAACAATATTATCATCATACCATTTCTCTACGATCAGATACCGGTCGTCCCGCTTAACGATCCCTTTGACTAATATTCTATATGCATTCATATGGAATCCCTCCCGTCGCTTAAAGACTGCGATCACAGACTCCTGTATATCGCGGTAATTATTTTGCAGTAATATATTTCTGAGCAGTCAGAAGCTCTGCGATCAGAACCGCACCACCGGCTGCACCACGTACTGTGTTGTGTGATAATCCAACGAATTTGTAATCAAATACTGTATCCTCACGAAGACGACCCATTGATACACCAAAACCATTCTCGTAGTTTACATCCAGAGATACCTGTGGACGATCATCTTCTTCAAGATACTGGATAAACTGCTTTGGTGCACTAGGAAGCTCTAACTCCTGCGGAAGTCCTGAGAATTCCTTCCAAGCCTTTAAGATCTGCTCTTTCGTAGGCTTCTTTCCATCCTCAAAAGTAACAAATACAGCAGCTGTATGACCATCCTGTACAGGAACACGGATACACTGTGTCGTGATAACCGGACCATCTGCCTTCACGATCACACCGTCTTTTACCTCACCCCAGATACGAAGTGGCTCCTGCTCGCTCTTTTCTTCTTCTCCGCCAATGTAAGGAATGATATTATGCTCCATCTCCGGCCAGTCCTTAAATGTCTTACCTGCACCCGAGATTGCCTGATAAGTCGTTGCAACAACTGTCTTTGGCTCAAAGCCTGCTTTCTTCAATGCATGCAGAGCCGGTGTATAACTCTGGATCGAACAGTTTGGCTTTACAACGATAAAACCTCTGGTCGTTCCCAGACGCTTCTTCTGTGCCGGAATTACTTCCAAGTGCTGAGGATTTAACTCAGGTACTACCATCGGAACATCCGGTGTCCATCTATGTGCACTGTTGTTTGATACAACCGGAGTCTCTGTCTTCGCATACTCCTCTTCGATCTTCTTGATCTCGTCCTTTGTCATATCTACAGCGCTGAATACAAAGTCAACCCTGGACGCAACAGCTTCTACATTGCTGACATCCTCTACGATAATGTTCTTAACAGCTTCCGGCATAGGTGTAGTCATTTTCCAACGACCGCCAATAGCTTCTTCGTACTTCTTTCCAGCACTACGTGGGCTAGCTGCAATCGCAACCACCTCAAACCACGGGTGATTCTCTAACAATGAGATAAATCTCTGTCCAACCATTCCGGTACCGCCCAGGATACCAACTCTTAACTTTTTGTCCATGATGTCCTCCATACTATAATCTCGTCACTCTCCGTGACTTTTTTGTATAAAATTTTCAGATAAAATCTCCCAAAAAATTTTACATAAAAAAATATTACACTATTCTGGAGCATAAGTCAAAAAAAACTTTGTCTTTTTGACACTGTCTGCCGAATATGGTACAGTAAACGTATATTTTCATTAAGAAAGGACATGTGATCATGAAATCAACACCCGTAAAAGGAACCAGGGACTATCTTCCAAAAGAAGTAGCTGTTCGTGACTTCCTGCAGAATATCATCCTTGAAACATATCGCAATGCCGGCTTTGAACGCATCACGACTCCTATCATAGAAGACGCTGTCAATCTCGATAAGAGCGAAGGCGGCGAGAATCTGAACCTGATCTTTAGGATCCTCAAAAGGGGCAAAAAACTGGAATCTGCCCTCCAGAAGGAGGACGCAACCGAAAAAGATCTGTCTGATATGGGACTCCGTTATGACTTAACACTACCTCTGTCCCGTTATTTTGCAAATAACCGTAATGATCTGATGACACCGTTTAAGGTCATCCAGATGGATCGTGTATACCGTGCCGAACGCCCACAGAAAGGACGTCTGCGTGAATTTATGCAGTGTGATATCGACATCATCGGAAATCCTTCCCATGATGCAGAGGTGGAGCTGATCCTGACAACGACAAAGGCTTTAAACCGTGTCGGATTAAAGAAATATAAAGTAAAGATCAATGACCGTCGTATCTTAAAGAGCATTTTTGCCTATGCAGGTTTTCCGGAAGAAGAAAATGAAAAACTCTCGATCATCTTTGATAAACTGGACAAGATCGGCATTGATGGAGTAAAAGAAGAGCTGGAAGCCCAGGCCTTTGATCCGGCTGCGATCACAAAATTTATCGATCTGTTTGAATCCGGTGCATTAACACTGGACTCTGTTGCACAGGTATGTGATGCCAGCCATGTGACGGATCTGAAACAGATCATTGACACGGTAAATACAGTAACCGGCGGAGCTTTCCCGATCGAATTTACTCCTTCTCTCGTACGTGGACAGGGATATTACACCGGTACGATCTTTGAGGTCGAAGCAGAAGGCTACAGCGGTGCCGTAGCCGGTGGCGGACGCTATGACAACCTGATCGGTAAATTTGTCAACGAAGAGATTCCGGCAGTTGGCTTTTCTATCGGATTTGAACGTATTTTTGGTATTCTGATGGAGAATGAATATGCGATCCCTGACCGCAAGCCAAAGATTGCCGTATTCTATGATCCGGATACCTATGCACAGGCTCTTTCCTATGCAGAAGAGCTGCGCAGCGACTATATGGTGTCTGTCATCGCCAGACCAAAGAAACTCGGCAAATACCTCAACAAACTGGAGGCACAGAATTTCGACGGTTTCGCTGTCTATGGACAGGAAGACGGCGTAAAATTATTTGGTGCGGAGCAATAAGTGGAAAATCCTTTATAAAAAGGGCAGTTTCCTATAGACTAAAAGAGCCATAGGATCGCTTTCCTGCGATTTTCTATATGCTATATTAAGACAAATGCAGTACGGTGCCGGTATTGGCAGGCAGCGTGATACGGATCGTATCTCCCTGTACCTCGACCCGGTCTGCCATCTCCAGCAGATCCTTCGACTGGTGCAGCTGCACCGGTGACTGAATCTGTAGCACAGCCGGCTGGTCGTCACAGTTTAATGCTGTCACAACCGCTGTATCCGCCAGGATCCGTCCAAAAGCAAACTGGCGGTTCGTCAGCATCATTTCCTGGTAGCGTCCCTGTGTCAGCTCACTGTATTCCTTCTTTAACTGTCCCAGGCGGCTGCAAAGTTCCATCTGTTCCATTTTTTTCTGATCTTTCTGCAGTTCATCCAGTTCCAGACATGGACGTAAGTTCCAGTCAGACCCCTGCTCCTTCTTCCCTTCCATTCCAAACTCAGAACCATAATACACCGATGGAATCCCATCGATCGTGTACAAAAGTATGGTAACCAAAGGTAAATGCGCCTTATTCTGCAGCTTACTGTAGATTCGTTCCACATCATGATTATCTACAAAGGTATACAGCTTCTTTCCTCTGCATATCTCGTTTAACCGCTTGATCGAATGTGCAATCTCAAAATAATTGTGGTCGTTATGACCGGAATACAGCCCCTTATGCAGTTCATAGTTTGTAACACAGTGCAGTGTCTCGTCGTTGACCCAGCGGCTGTAATCTCCATGTATCACCTCACCCATCAGCCAGAAATCTTCCTTCATCTGTGCTGTCTCCTGGCGCATCCGGCGCATAAATTCAAAATCCAATACGTCCGCAGCATCTAAACGGATACCATCTATATCAAATGTATCGATCCAGAAACGGATACTGTCAAACAGGTACTGCTGCACCTGTGGATTTGTCTGGTTTAACTTCACCAGCAGATTATAACCACCCCAGTTTTCATAACAAAATCCGTCATTATATTCGTTATTTCCACCAAAGTTCAGATTACAGAACCAGCTGCAGTATGCCGACTGTTCCCGGTTCTTTAATACATCTTCAAACGCAAAGAAACGGCGGCCTACATGGTTAAATACACCATCTACCACTACTTTGATCCCCTTTGCATGACAGAAAGCAACAAAATCCGCAAACTCTTCGTTCGTGCCCAGCCGGCAGTCTACCTTGCGGTAATCCGTTGTTTCATACCCATGTCCTACCGACTCAAACAAAGGACCGATGTAGATTGCTGTGCATCCCATCTTTCCGGCGTGCTCTGCCCACTGTTTTAATTTATCAAAATGATGTTCCTGTACCCCTGTATTCTCATGTGGACATCCACATAAACCCAGCGGATAAATATGATAGAACACTGCTTCATCGTACCATGCCATAATTTCCTCTTTTCTGCGTGCCTGTCATTTTCTACACTAATACAGTTCCTGCACGCCCGGATTCCCTGTGTCTTACAGGATCAGTCGTTTCTTCTGCTTCTTCTGGTGCTGTGATGTCTGACCTTACAACGGTACATCTTCTGATCGGATTCCCGCATCAATACGTCCACCTGATCGACGGTCTCGATCTCACCCCGGATCAGGCCATAACTTGCCCCCAGCAGATAAGGTTTCTTCTGTTCGGCGTTCCAGTCAACCAGAAGTTGCTGAAAACGTTCCCGAAAATCTTTTTCGTAATCAATCTCCGTTTCCTGTGCAAGCAGGCAGACACCGACAAACTCATCACCTCCGAAGCGGGCACAGATACTGTTTCTTCCCATCGCCTGCTTCAAAAGCAATCCAATTGCTTTGATCGCTACATCCCCCTCTGCATGACCGAAATTATCATTGATATATTTCAGGCGGTCCAGATCGACCGATGCCATAAAGATTTGTTTCTTTGCCACAGGCGATGCCTGCATCCGTGTCTTTAACACGCTGTAAAATCCACGCTGGTTATATAATGTTGTCATCGCATCCCGGATATACATATCATGCAGCTGTGCCTGCCGGCGGACTGTTGCAAAGATCTGTGCCATAGACAGAATGAAGTCATTCAGCCATTCATAATCAATCGTGTCATTGTGGTATGTCAGTGCAACGCATCCATAAATTTCTCCCTGCCAGTGCAGTGGAAGGAATAAGATACGATCCTCCTCCGCCATAAAATCAATCAGTTCCTTTGAAATATCCTGACAATGTAAATGCTGCAACGGATTCGTGCAGGTACCGTCCTTGCTTTTCACTAAGGTGATCAGATCCGTCGGCTCCATCTGTTCCGGCGGCTGTATATCCGTATGATCAAAGAAATCACGGCTGACAAAGATCATCAGATTCCAGTGAATGCTATACAGAATGGATTCATTTAATCCCTCCAGCATAGTCCGCATCGAATAGCTTTCTGTCAGATGGGTCATCATATCAAACATGTCATTAATATGCTGTCTGTCTCCGCTCATCTTGCCATATACGTCCATGATGATACGGTTTGTATTCATATACTGAACCGCACGACAGCCACAGGACTCTGTATAACGTGCATTAAAGGAAACACATTCGGTATAAGGAAGTATATCCGGATGTGCCAGCTTATCCTGTATCATCTGAATCGTATGCCGGGCTATATCCTCCAGATTGATCTGTGCTGTCGTAAGCCGCGGTGTACAATAGCTCTCCAGTTCAAAGCCATCAAATCCGGTTACGATCACTTCCTCCGGCACCTTCATATTATGTCTCTTCAGAACCTCTATCACACTCAGCGCCATCATATCGTTGGCACAGATGATGGCATCCGGCAGATCCTCACGGTTCTGCATCCACTTTTCACAGGCGTTTCTCGATGGCATCTCCCAAAAGTCCCCATAGGCAATATGTTCCTCGATCACCGGAAGATCGTTTTCTTTCAAAACCTCCCGAAACTTCTCAATGCGCTTCTCCGAAAATTCATTTCCTTTATATCCTGCCATAAAGAACGGATTACGACATTTGTGCATCTCTATCACATGTCTTACAATATCCTTAAATGTATCCTCATAGTTTAACCGCACATTAAAACATTCCTCCATCGGATAGTCAATGCTGACGATCGGGATTTTCCTTTGCATCGCTATCTGCTTCAGATATGCCAGAATCTCTTCGTTTGATATCGTCTGCGCCATAATGACCAGACCGGACAGATCCTGTATTGGAATCGAATGAAAAATAGAAGCTTCACCTATTCCAAATGCATTTGATACATCCACTTTTGAAAAACATCCATAGATCAATACTCTGAATCCCTGCTTTTCTGCGCAATCACTCACCGCACGAACGATCTGATATGTTCCCACATCCTGAAAATTTGCAACGCAGATTCCTATATTTTTCTTCATGATTTTCCTCCACAGCCGGTTACCATACTATTATCATTTCTTTCTCTCCGGCACCTTGACAGGTACACGTAAAAACCCCCATCAGATCACTGTTCCTGTGTTTGCTTCTCCTTCTCCCGGTACTGCTGCAGATAATACTGCATTCCCGCGATCAATGCCATCACTGCCACAACCAGTACGACCAGCATCCCCAGGGCCTCATACTTTCCTGTTCCGTCAAAGCAAATCCCCTGAATATACGAAGTCCCGTTAAAAATACTGTGTGTCAGGATCGTAGAAAAGATACTGCCCGTGACCCTGCCGATCAGCCCCAGTGTCATCCCCAGACAAAACGCATACAGTCCCTGTACCAGATTCATGTGATACAGACCAAACAATGCTGCCTGCAGCACATTTGCAAGCCAAAAAGGAAATGCAATACGCAGTCTGTCCATGATCGCCCCCCGGAAGATCAGTTCTTCCGAAGCCGGTCCGATCAATAATACATAGGGTACTGTGATCAGACTGCTTTTATAATCCAGATGCGTCATGATCTTCTGATAGGAAGAAAACCAGTCTGGCATAACAGACACCAGAAAACTCAACAGCATCGTCAATACAACACATCCACCAAACCCAATCCCGATCAGCGACAGTGTATTTGACAGGCAAAATGCTTTTCGATAGGAAAACGGCTTTTCGCGCCAATCAGATTTTGCATACAGGATGCCACACCAGATCAGGCACAACAGTGCAGATACAGCCGACATCCACATCAACAGGCTGCTGTCTGCCGATGACATATACTCCGAAAGATTCTTTGCAGATTCCATCGCCGGCATCCCTCTCAGAATCTGCAGTCCGGCATACCCAGCCACACAGATCATGTAGGCAAGCAGCTGCATCAGGACAATGCCCGTAAAAATAAGCAGTACCTGAAAACACTTTTTCAGCTGTACCTTTCTCCACAGTTCTTTCTGTTCCATTTAAATCCTCCTGTCTCCATTCCAAAGACGCTGCCCGAACCCTGAGATGTAATACGTCAAAAGGGCTGCTTAAGCTATCCAGCAGCCCTTAAGGTCTATGTATGCAGATTATTTCTTTCTCTGTAAGAAAACAGGAATCTTAATGTCTCCATTATCAGATGTCTGTCTTGTAAAACTTGGTACCGTTGGCTGCACTGCCGGCTGCTTTGCAACCGACTTCTGTGGCTGCACTGCGGATGCCATCTGACCCTCATGCGTTGCAAAATTTGTCTTTGGAGCAACCGGTTTCTTCATAAATGCCGGTTTATTTAACTCCTGGCTCTCTACATCCAGTCCGGTCGCAATAACCGTGATCTTCACCTGATCGGTCACATTCTCATCGAACATGGCACCGAAAATAATATTGGCATTTTCACCTGTCAGCTCCTCAATATAAGAAACTGCCTCATGAGCCTCTAACAGGGAAACATCTCCGGAAATATTAACAATCACATGGGATGCACCCTCAATCGTAGTCTCCAGTAATGGGCTGGAAATAGCCTGTTTCACAGCATCTGTACACTTGTCGTCTCCACTGCCAAAACCAATACCGATATGGGCAACACCTTTGTCCTTCATAACGGTCTGAACATCGGCAAAGTCCAGATTGATCAGACCCGGAACATTGATCAGGTCTGTAATACCCTGTACACCCTGCTGTAATACTTCGTCCGCCTTACGGAGAGCATCCGGCATCGTCGTACGTCTGTCAACAATCTCTAATAATTTATCATTTGGAATCACAATCAGCGTGTCTACATTTTCCTTTAAACGTTCAATACCGGATACGGCATTGTTCATACGTGTGCGGGCTTCAAAGGTAAATGGCTTCGTAACGATACCAACTGTCAGAATACCCATATCCTTTGCAATCTGTGCTACAACCGGAGCGGCACCTGTACCGGTTCCTCCACCCATACCACAGGTGACAAATACCATGTCGGCTCCTTTTACGATCTCTGCGATCTCATCTTTATTCTCCTCTGCGGCAGCCTGTCCTACTTCCGGTGAAGCGCCGGCACCCAGTCCTTTTGTCAGCTTCTCACCAATCTGCAGACATACAGGTGCTTTGCAGGTCAGCAGATGCTGCTTGTCTGTATTGATACATACAAACTCAACACCCATGATACCTTCCTCTATCATTCGATTCACAGCGTTATTTCCGCCGCCACCTACACCGATTACAATAATCTTTGCGGATGAATCTGCCTCATTTGTTTTAATCTCTAACACGATTGCTCCTCCTTATTTTTCACACTAATCTCAATTTATATCAATCCAAAATATGGGATGATGTCTAAAATTGCCCTTATGATATATAATACTAATTCCTGTACGAATAATCAAGTGAATATTCAATTTTTTTACACAAGTAAATATTCCATTTTTATTGCGTATCCTCTGCCGTATCTGTTTTCGCTGCGGTATCATTTGCCGCATCTGTCTGGGCTGTGGTATCGTTCGATTTCGAATCAACCGGATCATTCGTCTTCAGTATGATCTTATCCCCCGGTTGGAAACGTTCCATATTGATCGTACCGCTCAGCTTCTTTTCAGATGTTTTGGCAAGCACGCTGGACAGTGCCGCCATATCATCATCATAAAAAGACTTTTCTCCCAGGGATACCTTAACCTTACCGGAATACAGATATACCTTCTTTCCTTTAAACTGGATCTGATCTACCGCGACCTGATAATGACTGATCAGCTGCGACAGATTCATGATCGTTTCAAACAGGGTATCATCATCCACATCAAATGCCTGGTTGATCGCAAATTTACCAAACTTGATCCCTGTTACCACCGGTACACCGTCCATCGTTTTATTCAGACTCTGCAGCACGATACCATCTTTATCAAAATAAATATACTGCCCCATATACTTGACGCAGCCGCTGATCGTCTTGTCGTATACATGCAGCGTAATACTGCTTATGCCATGCCATTCCACTTCTATTTCCTGTGTGAACGGAAGGCACTTCACTCCCCTGATCCTGCTTTCGATCAGAAAATACAAGGAATGGTATGCGTATTTATCTGCCATGGCAGATTGGATGATCTGCTGGTCAGAATAAATCCTGCTACCCTCTACTTTTACAGTTCTGATCCTTGCTCCGAAGAAAATTCCCGTCAATATCACAAGCAGCACCAACGGAATCATACATATCTTCCAAAATCGTTTCATTAAACTCCTCATTTCCGTATCTTGCCACAGCCCATCCGGCAGC
>CAUCOL010000006.1 GCA_958444395.1 uncultured Lachnospiraceae bacterium | reverse complement strand
AGATGGAAAAGACAGCAAAAATGGTCGAAAAACTGGCCGGAGAATATACAGCAAGGCGGCTGACCGGAGAGAATGCCAGAGTACTTCTGGAGGGTAAATATATTTAGAAAGGCATGGTTAATGTATGGAACAAAACAATAATGAAGAAATCGAAATTGACTTAAGAGAAATTTTTCAGCTGTTATTATCAAAGTGCTGGATCATATTATTAGTCGGAGTTATTCTGGCAGCCGGCACCGGTCTGGTATGTAAATTTCTGGTCACTCCGATTTACAGCTCCACAACACAGCTTTGTATTACAGGAAGTAATACAACCTTATCTTCACTGGCAGATCTGCAGATCGGCTCACAGCTGACACAGGATTATATTGTAGTAGCACAGAGCCGTCCGGTCGTTGAACAGGTGATCAAGAATCTGGATCTGGACATGACTTATGAGGACCTGCTGGGGGTCACAACGATTGAAAACCCTTCTGATACACGTATCCTGCAGATCACGGTTACAGACCCTGATCCTTACATGGCAAAGCAGATCGTAGATCAATATGCGACTGTATCAAAGAAGCGGATCGCAGATCTGATGGATATCGCTGAGCCGGGTGTTATTTCTGAGGGTTATGCAGATGATCAGAAGGTATCTCCGACAACCGGAAGGAATGCAGTGATCGCAGGCGTTCTTGGCGTGGTACTTGCTTCTGCTTTCTTCATCGTACGTTTCCTGATGGATGATACGATCAAGTCTTCCGAGGATATCGAGAAGTATCTGGGACTCAATACTCTGGCACTCCTGCCATTTGAAGAGAGTGGTGTAAAAGAGGAAGAGCGTGAGCAGAGAGAGAAGAAAGAGCGCAAACGTGAAATGAAGAAACGTAAGAAAGGAGCCGCAAAATGAAGAAGATAACATTTGGAAAGATTGAAAAGTTAAGCTATCGTGCGAATGAGTCCTTTAAGTCTCTTCGTACGAATGTACAGTTTTGCGGTAATGATATTAAGGTGATCCTTTTTACAAGCTGTACACCAAACGAAGGAAAATCAAACGTATCCTTTAACCTGGCAATGTCTATGGCTGAGGCAGGCAAAAAGGTTCTGATGATCGATGCGGATCTTCGTAAGTCTGTATTGGTAGGCCGTTATAAGGTCGGCGCAGTTGAAGCAGGTCTGACACATTATCTGTCCGGTCAGAATGAACTGGAGGATGTATTGCTGGAGACAGATGTTGAGAATCTACATATGATCTTTTCCGGTCCGTACGCACCAAATCCGGCAGAGCTTCTGGGTACAGAGAAGTTTAGGAAGATGATTGCAGATCTTCGTGATCAGTATGATTATATCTTTATCGATTGTCCGCCGCTTGGTTCCGTTATCGATGCAGCGATCGTATCGACCGTAGTAGACGGTGCGATCATGGTCATTGCCAACAATGAGATCAGTTATCATTTTGCACAGAGTGTAAAGGATCAGCTGGACAAGGCTGGCTGCCGTATCCTGGGTGCTGTATTAAATAAGGTTATGATGGAGAAAAAAGGATATTACGGTAAGTATTATGGCAAATATTACGGTAAGTACTATGGTAAATATTATGGCACTTACGGCGATGAGACCTGATACTGTCCATTAATAGATCGTAACAATATAAGTCAGGCGTTTTTAGCACTCCTGTTATATGAGTGCTAAAAAATGCTTGACTTTTATTTTTAATCGTATTATCATATCTTCTAGCGAGATTACTAGCAATCATTGAACATGACTGCTAACACAACAAAAAGAGATCTGTACCGGCCGGCAGAGGACAAAGGATGCCAGGCAGATCCTGTGGGTGGCAATGTGCTGCCGGAAAGACAATAGATAGTGATGCAGTTTGACAGTGAATCAGATAGGAGAGATGAGTTATGCAGATGGAAAAAGGAAGTTTATCAATTGAATCAGAGAATATGTTCCCGATCATCAAGAAGTGGTTGTATTCCGATCATGATATCTTTATCAGGGAGCTTGTATCGAATGGCTGTGATGCGATTACGAAGTTAAAGAAACTGGACATCATGGGCGAGTATACATTACCGGATGATTATAAAGCATCTGTAAAGGTAGAAGTAAGTCCGGAAGATAAGACATTGTCATTTACCGATACCGGTCTTGGCATGACAGAGGCTGAGGTAAAGGAGTATATCAATAATGTAGCATTTTCCGGTGCAACCGATTTCCTGGAGAAATATAAAGATAAGACGAATGAGGAGCAGATCATCGGACATTTCGGTCTCGGTTTTTATTCTGCATTTATGGTAGCAGATCGTGTCACGATTGATACACTGTCCTACCAGGAGGGTGCCACACCGGTACACTGGGAGTCTGAGGGCGGTATTAATTTTGAGATGTCTGATGGAGAGAAGACAGAGGTCGGTACGAAGATTACATTATATCTGTCAGAGGACAGCGTAGAGTTTGCCAATGAATACCGTGTACGTGAAGTCCTGGAGAAATACTGTTCTTTCATGCCGGTAGAGATCTTTTTGTCCAAGAAAGATGCTCCGCAGGAATATGAGACGATCGATGCGGCAGACATTCGCGAGGATGATGTAGTTGTTGAGAAATTCACAGAGGAAGCAAAGACAGAAGAAAAAGAAAATGAGAATGGTGAGAAAGAGGTTGTGGAGATCTCTCCAGCCAAAGAAAAAGCCAAGATCAACAAACGTCCGGTTTCTGTCAGTGATATTCACCCATTGTGGATGAAGCATCCAAATGACTGCACAGACGAAGAATACAAAGAGTTTTACAGAAAGGTATTCCAGGACTATAAGGAGCCGCTGTTCTGGATCCACCTGAATATGGATTATCCATTTAACTTGAAGGGTATCCTGTATTTTCCAAAGGTAAATACAGAATATGATAACTTAGAGGGTGTGATCAAATTATATAACAATCAGGTATTTATTGCGGATAATATCAAAGAGGTTATTCCGGAATTCCTGATGTTATTAAAGGGTGTGATCGATTGCCCGGATCTTCCTCTGAATGTATCCAGAAGTGCTCTGCAGAATGATGGATTCGTGAAGAAGATCTCAGACTATATCACAAAGAAGGTTGCGGACAAATTATCCGGTATGTTTAAGGTAGACCGTGAGAACTATGAGAAATACTGGGACGATATCAGCCCGTTTATCAAATACGGCTGCCTGAAGGATGAGAAGTTCCGCGATAAGATGAAAGATTATCTGATCTTTAAGGATCTGAACGATAAATATATCACGCTGCCGGATTATGTGGAAGCAGCAGATGCCAGCCAGAAGCCGGACGAGAGTGAGCCGGAGGTAGTAGAGGCAGCGGATGCAGACAAAGAGACATCCGACGATCAGAAGGAAGAAAAGCCGACGATCGTATATTATGTCACAAATCTGCAGCAGCAGAGCCAGTATATCAATATGTTCAAGGAACAGAATCTGAATGCCGTGATCCTGACGCATACGATCGATCAGCCGTTTATTTCACAGTTAGAGCAGAGTGAAGATTTGAAGGTGAAGTTCCAGCGTATTGATTCCGATCTGTCTGAGACCTTTAAAGAGGATGCAGATGAAGAAACGATCAAGAAGCAGACAGAGGAATTGACAGAGATCTTCAAGAAGGCACTGGGCAAAGAGCAGCTGACGGTACAGGTACAGAATCTGAAGAATGAAAATGTCTCCTCCATGATCACATTGTCTGAGGAAGCACGTCGTATGCAGGATATGATGAAGATGTACAGCATGGGTGGTGCCGGTATGGACATGGGGATGTTTGGCGGCGGGGAGACGCTGATCTTAAATGCCAAGAATAAACTGGTACAGTATATCCTGGAGAACAAAGAGGGTGAGCATACAGATATGATCTGTCAGCAGCTGTATGATCTGGCAATGCTTGCGAATAAGCCGCTGGCAGCAGAAGAAATGACCAAATTTGTAAACCGCAGCAATGAGATCATGCTTCTTCTGACCAAATAAAAGATAGAAAAACAGATCAGAGGAATCTGTGGAGAGGGACGGAGGAATCAGTCTCTGATAATGATCATAAAGAAACGTCTGTTCCGGCAAAATGGCCGGTTCAGGCGTTTCTTTTTGTTATTGTTCGTGTATAGGAAAATACTCGTTTCCTTTCGTTGTCGTTGCGTTTGGTGGATCAATTTAGAATATGAACAAATAAAAACTTGTTAATAATTTTTTTACAATTAAATTATTGACCGATGGTCATTTTTGTTGTATGATGCTTAATGTAGAAAATGACCGATGGTCAATATTTAAACTGAAAGGTAGGAGAGACAATGAATACGATGGCAAAATGGATTACCAAACATAAGAATCTGATTTTGATTATCGCGGTTCTTCTGTTAATTCCTTCAGCATTTGGTTATGTATCAACCAGAATCAATTACGATGTTCTGAGTTATCTGCCAAATACTCTGGAGACAGTCAAGGGACAGGATATCATGGTGGATGAGTTCGGTATGGGTGCTTTTTCCATGATTATTGTAGAAGACATGTCCATGAAGGACACGGCGGCATTGGAAAAGAAGATTGAGAAGATCGATCATGTAGAGGATGTTCTCTGGTATGATGATGTACTGGATATATCCGTACCGACCGAAATGATGCCGAAGAAATTAAAGGATGCATTTTTCAATGGGGATGCGACGATGATGATCGCATTATTTGATGAGACGACTTCCACAGATAATACGATGGAAGCAGTCACACAGATTCGTAAGACCGTTGGCAAGAGTGTTTATGCTTCCGGTATGTCCGGTGTTGTAACGGATATCAAGAACCTGGCACTGCAGGAGATGCCGATCTACGTAGTGATCGCCGGTGCATTATCCCTGCTGGTTCTGTTACTTACAATGGATTCACTTGTTACTCCGATAATCTTCCTGACAACGATCGGTATGTCGATCGTATATAACCTGGGAAGTAATATTATGCTCGGTGAGATATCCTATCTGACACAGGCGCTGGCGGCAGTATTACAGCTGGCGGTTACAATGGATTATTCCATCTTCCTGTTAGAGAGCTATGAAGCAAATAAGAAGCGGTTTGAGGGTGACAAGGATCGGGCTATGAAGCATGCGATCATGAATACCTTCAAATCTGTATCCAGTAGTTCGATCACCACGATCGCCGGTTTCCTGGCATTGTGTTTCATGACATTTCGTCTCGGTATGAATATCGGTATCGTTATGTCAAAGGGTGTTGTGATCGGTGTAATTGCCTGCGTTACGGTATTGCCGGCTATGATCCTTACATTTGATAAAGCAATCGATAAGACATCCCATAAGGCTCTGCTTCCGGAGATGGAGGGCTTATCCAAATGGATCGTTAAGCATTATAAGATTGCGATCGCAGTATTCGTAATCCTTTTGGTACCGGCAATGTATGGTAACTCACATTACGAGATTTACTATAATATCGATACCTCTCTGCCGGATAATCTGCAGAGTGCCGTTGCGAATAAAAAACTTTCCGAAGAGTTCGATATGAGCAATATGCACATGGTTCTTCTGAAAAATGAAGGTCTGACGGCAAAACAGAAGAACAAAATGAGCAAAGAGATTGAAGATGTGGATGGTGTTAAATGGGTCATCGGACTGAATTCTATGGTTGGTTCCAACCTTCCGGATTCCATGATCCCAACGAAGATCACCAGTATGTTAAAGAATGATAATTATGAACTGATGTTTGTAGGATCAGACTATAAATCAGCTACTGACGAAGTAAACGCACAGATTGCAAAGATCAGCAAGATCGTCAAGAGCTATGAAAAGGATGGTATGGTAATCGGTGAGGCGCCATTGATGAAGGATCTTTCCGATGTAACCGATGTGGATCTTGCCAATGTAAACTACATTTCCATTGCAGCAATCTTCCTGATCATCCTGGTAACATTTAAGTCTATTTCCATTCCGGTGATCCTGGTAGCGATCATCGAGTTTGCGATTGCATGTAACATGGCAGTACCATATTATACGCATACATCCCTGCCATTCGTTGCCAGTATCGTAATCGGTACGATCCAGTTGGGTGCAACAGTTGACTATGCGATCCTGATGACGAACCGTTATCATAAAGAACGTCTGAATGGAGCGAATAAGAAAGAAGCAATTGCGATTGCGCATAAGACCAGTATTAAGTCAATCGTAACCAGTGGTCTGTGCTTCTTTGCAGCCACATTCGGTGTGTGTCTGTATTCCAAGATCGATATGATCAGTTCAATCTGTACATTGCTGGCACGAGGCGCGATCGTAAGTATGGTCATCGTTATCTGTGTTCTGCCGGCAGCCCTGTGGATCTTTGATGGTGTGATCATCAGAAGTTCCTGGGATCTGATGAAGGCAGGAGTCAGCAAAAGAGGCAAAAAGACAGTATAACAAATAAAGATAGAATAAGTGTAACGCTCCGGTGCCCAAAGATACGGTCTGTATCAGAAAGGGTACGGAACCGTTACGAGTAGAATCTGGATGATTTGAGTGAAAGGTAGGTATTGATTATGAGAAAGAATGTGAAAAAAGTAATCGCCATCGGTTTAAGTGGTATGCTGACAGCCGGTTTGATCGCAGGAAATGTAGAATACGCATCCCATACATTCTGCCTGACAGGCAGTGTGGCACAGGCAGCTGCCGGACAGAAGACTTCTTCTGAGAAGGTTGGAATCAATCAGGCAGCCGGACTGGATAAAGACAGTGAAGTATCAAAGCAGGAAACAGTATATGTGAATCTGGACGCATCCGGTAACCAGAAAGACGTTGTCGTATCCGACTGGCTGAAAAATTCCGGAACAAACGGCTCTCTGAAGGATGTTTCTGATCTGAAAGATATTCAGAACGTAAAAGGGGATGAGACTTTCCAGCAGGATGGAAGCAATGTAACATGGAATACATCCAATCAGGATATTTATTACCAGGGTAAGACAGATAAAGAGCTTCCGGTCGGTATGCAGATCACTTATAAGCTGGACGGAAAAGAAGTAAAACCGGCAGATATTATTGGTAAGAGCGGTAAGCTGGAAATGACGATCAAGTATTCCAACAATGCCAAGAAGACTGTGAAGATCGGCGGAAAAGAGACAGAGATTTATACACCGTTCCTGATGGCAACCGGCATGATCCTTCCGGTAGATACCTTTGACCATCTGACGATCGACAATGGTACGATCGTATCTGAGGGAGATAACAACATCGTGGTTGCTTACGGTATGCCGGGACTGAAGGAAAGCCTGGATTTGGATAATCTGGATTTTGGTGATGATATGGACATTGATACTTCCAAGATCAGTGACAAGATCACAGATACCGTTAAGATCACAGCAGATGTAAAGGACTTTGAAGTAAATGCATCTTATACAGTAGCAACAAACAGTATTTTCAATGAGCTGGATTTCGACGACATTGACGATATGGATGAACTGAATGATAAGATCGATGAATTAACAGATTCTGCACAGAAGCTGGTAGATGGTACGAAAGATCTGCAGGATGGTACACAGAAATTAAAGGATAATTTTGCAAAATATGCAGATGCTATTGATACAGTCAAGGACGGCGTCAGTGACCTGAAGGATGGTTCTGACACATTGAAGTCCGGTGTGAAGGATTATACAAAGGGTGCTGACAAATTATTGACAGGTGTAAATACCTATGTAAAGGGATCTAAGAAACTCTCGAAAGGTATTCAGGCATATACAGCCGGTGCAGATCAGCTGGTCAGTGCAGTAAATCAGCTGCGTACCGCAACAAAGGATCTTCCAACACAGTATCAGAAGTTTGGAAGCGGGGTAGATACCTATGTGGCATCGGTAGATAAGCTCCTTGCAAAGGAAAATATGGATACCATGACATCCGGAACAGCGGCATTAAAATCAGGTGTTGGTCAGCTGGATGATGGCTTAAAACAGGCACAGGCAGGTGTTAAGACGATCAATGAGACAGTCAACAAACTGGCTAAGACAGATCAGTTAGATCAGTGTGTAGCAGGTCTTCAGAGCATGAGCACACAGTTCACAGCGATCGCAGAGCAGTATAAAGCAGCCGGCGATACAGAGAATGCAACAAAATATGCTTCTATGGTTACAGCATTGCAGGGTGCCGTACAGTATATTGAAGGTGGTGAGCAGGTAGCAGCCGGTATTGATGCCGCTACCAATGGCAAGGCAGATGGCGATGCCGACAAGAACGGTGCAGCCGATCTGGCAGCCGCACTGGCAACAATGGAAGCCGCTACCAATAAAGAGAGCAAAGAAACAAATCTCTATACAGGAGCAGCCGCACTGGATACAGCAGCAGGCACAATGTCCACATATGCACAGCAGCTGCGTGACAGCTCCGGTACACTGACGGCTGCTAATAAGCAGATGAGCGATGGCGTGACAAAGGTAGCAGACAGTATCGGTCAGATCGACGATGCATCTGCAAAGCTGACAGCAAACGACAAGGCACTGAATGATGGTGCAAAGAGTCTGATCAAGAATTCATCTGCGATCACAAAGAACTCAAAGAAGCTGACAAAGAATAGTAGCACATTAAGAGATGGTGCATCTGAACTGGCAGATGGTGTAGGCACATTATTTGATGGTGTCAGCAAGCTGGTAACAAAGACGGGTGATGTATCCGATGGTATTTCTGATCTGAATGATGGTGCTAAGGAATTAAAGGATGGCATGGCGAAGTTCTATAAAGAGGGTATCCGCAAGATTGCTGATACTGTAACAGATCTGTTAGATACAACCAGTGACTTAAATGACAGAATCTCCAAGATCAGTTCTACATCCAATGATTACACAAGCTTCAGTGGAGCAGCGGATGATATGGATGGAAGCGTTAAATTCATCATGGCAACTGAGGAACTGTCCAAAGACGAATAAAAGAAGTGAAGTGAGGATTTGTATGGCAAATAAGGTAGAAGAAAAAAAGAAAATGAAACAAGAAGCATTGTTTGCCTCTGCCTTTCAGTTATTTACTTCTAAAGGAATCAATAACACGTCGATCTCGGACATCGTCAAATCTGCCAAGATGGCAAAGGGAACCTTTTATCTGTATTTTAAAGATAAATACGATATCCGTGACAGACTGATTACGCATAAGGCCAATCAGATCTTTGGCAAAGCGCATGCAGAGATGTTGCGGCAGCAGCTGGATACACTGGAAGAAAAAGTGATCTTTATCGTAGATCATGTGACCAATCAGTTAAACCGTGATAAATCTCTGCTGCGGTTTATCTCAAAGAATTTAAGCTGGGCGATGTTTTCAAATATCCGTATTTCTGATATGGATAATATGAATTGCATGGATATCTTTGAATGTCTGATCGAAGAATCCGGCAGGACATTCCGGCAGAAGGATTTGATGATCTATATGATCGTAGAACTTGTAAATGCAGTCTGTTACAATGTGATCCTTGAACGGTCACCCTGTACGCTGGAAGAGGTACTTCCGGAGCTGCATCGTTCGGTAGAAGGAATCATCAAACAGTTTGAAACAACGCAGACAGATTAGCACAGCATAGTATGCATTAAACAAGAGGGATAATACACATCTGGCAGAAGCCGCCGGTTGTGAATATCCCTCTTGTTTTCTATTACAGAATGTGACATCATGTATATGCGAGGGAATTAGTAAGCCTATACAAGTAATGGCTGACTGTTTGTGCCGCAGGCGTCGCAAACCAGCCATGATCGCAGAGCAGAGTCTGATATATTGCCTGCGATGCTTTCGACACAAAGCGTCTGCGGAATGGAGTTTCATATGAATGAGGGAATGCAGTCGTTGATCGACCGCTTATATATCACCAGAGAACTTTCAGAAGAAGAATATGTCGAGATCATTCGATTTCGGGACAAGGAATCTGCGGAATATCTGGCGCAGCGTGCCTGCCAGGTACGAGATAGACAGACGGAGATACAGACAGAAGGATGGGGTGTGCTTTCTTTGTCCAACTACTGTCGGAAGGACTGTTATTATTGCGGGATACGGCGTGAAAACCGTTTTCTTCCCAGATACCGCATGGAGGATGAGACGATTCTGTCATGCTGTCAGAAAGGATATGCACAGGGGATTCGCACGGTTCTATGGCAGAGTGGCGAGGATTCTTTTTTTACACCGGAGCGGGTCGAACAGCTGCTTCGGCAGGTACAGACAGAATGTCCGGGGATGCGCATTGTCCTTGCGCTGGGGGAACGGCCGCGGGAGACTGCCAGACGATGGAAGCAGGCGGGCGCATGGGGGTATATCCTGCGTCATGAGACAGCGGATGACAGTCATTATAAGAAGCTGCATCCGGCGGATATGTCCCTGCTGCGGCGAAAGCAGATCTTATGGGAATTAAAAGAGCTTGGGTATTGCCTGGGCAGTGGATTTCAGATTGGTCTGCCGTATCAGAAGATGGAGCATCTGGCGCAGGATCTGGTCTTTTTGAAGCAGCTGCAGCCGCAGATCCTGGATGTCGGTGTATTTCTTGCAACCAGGCAGACACCATTTGCCAGACAACCAAGCGGAAGAGAAGATCTGGTCTGGGTGATCCTGTCCATCCTGCGGCTGCTCTTTCCACAGGCAGATATGATCGTGGATCAGGCAGTCTGTGCGGCAGATCCCGGGGCAGCCGGGAAAGGGATCCAGGCAGGAGCAAATATCACATGGAACGATCTGACGCCGGCAGAGCAGGGGGAGAAGTATCATGTATTTGATGGAAGAAGGAGAATGTAAGAAATCAGACAGGGCAGTACAAATCCTGCTGGTGACAGATATGGCATGGCAGGATGAAGAAATGGAGGAGCTGGAGGAACTGCTGGAGGAGCGTGGCGCAGTCCTGCAGAAGCATCTGGTGGATTACAGACGGCACACATATGACGGAGAGGTTCTTCATATACTGGAGACAGGGACAGAGGCTTTCAACAGCGCAGTATTACTCCGGCTGCATCGTCCAGAGAATGGGCTGGTACTGGTGGAGCAGATCCGATCCGTGGCGGCTTGTCCGCTCCTGGTACTGACAGAGACAATGGATGCCTATCAGCAGATCCGGTATCTCGAGACGGGTGCAGATGATGTGGTCGCTGCCGGACAGCATCCGGAGGTGCTCTGGGCACGTCTGATGCGTCTGTGCCATCTGTATCAGGGATATATCTATGATGCGCATACATGGCATGGCTGGTCTGAGCGGATGGCATCCGGTGAGATTTGCTGGAATGAAGCTGCGCTGGCTTTGTCGGGAAAGGAACAGCAGGTGCTGCACTGGCTGCTTCATGCGAGAGGGAGAGTGGTGCCGAGAGAGACATTGCTGGCGCTGGTCTGGGGAGAGGATTATACAGGCGATCCACGGACGCTTGATACAACGGTAAAACAGATCCGATATAAGTTAAAGCCTATCGGTTGGAAGATTCGGTCGGTTTATGGCAAAGGATACCGGCTGGCAGACGATGAAGAAGTTATGTAGATAAAAAGGCATTTTTTGCAATATCAGAGACAATATTATTGTATTACGTGCGAAATACTTCTGATACAATAGAAAATAGACAGACATAAACAACAGCAGCGGCAGAACAGCCGGTCAGCCGGTTATCTCTGCGGCAGATTATTATAAAACAGATCGGAGGTATAGCAATGAAGTTTACAAAGATGCATGGGTGTGGAAATGATTATGTATACGTAAATTGTTTTCAGGAGACGGTAAAGAACCCGTCCGAGGTGGCAAAGTTTGTAAGTGACCGGCATTTTGGAATCGGTTCGGATGGATTGATCCTGATCTGTCCATCGGATGTGGCAGATTTTCGGATGGCAATGTATAACGCAGATGGTTCTGAGGGCATGATGTGTGGAAATGGTGTACGCTGCATTGCCAAATATGTGTATGATTATGGTCTGACGGATAAGACAGCGATTTCCATCGAGACGAAGGCGGGCATCAAGTATTTGGATCTGACGATACAGGATGGAAAAGTGGCACTGGTCAAGGTGAATATGGGTGCTCCGATCCTGGAGGCAGCAAAGATTCCGATTGCAATGGATAAGGAACGGGTGGTCAATGAGAAGATTACGGTCGATGGCAAAGACTATGCGGTCACCGGAGCATCTATGGGAAATCCACATGCAGTTACTTTTGTAGAGGATACCGCTTCTCTGGAACTCGAAAAGATCGGGCCGAAGTTTGAAAATCATCCGTTATTTCCGGAGCGGATCAATACAGAATTTGTCCAGGTTCTGAATCGTCATGAGATCAATATGCGTGTATGGGAGAGAGGATCCGGGGAGACACTGGCATGTGGTACCGGTACCTGTGCTTCTGTTGTCGCCTGCGTTTTGAATGGAAAGACAGAGCCAGAGGTCGATGTACATCTGCTGGGTGGTGATCTGCATATTTTCTATGATCAGAAAGAAAATACTGTCTGGATGACCGGACCGGCAGCGGTTGTATTTGATGGAGAGATTTCGTTATAGAGAGAGGATGGATAGAGATAAGATGAAACTGAAGGATTTATTAGAAGAAGTGGACTATCAGTGTATGCAGGGATCCGTAGAATGTGATATCGAGACACTGATCTATGATTCGAGAAAAGCAGCACCGGGGGCTGTATTTGTATGTATCTGCGGGGCTGTCCGCGATGGCCATGAATTTGCACAGCAGGTGGCAGCGGACGGAGTAACGGCGATTATTGCACAGAAGCCGGTCGAGGTACCGGAGCATGTGACGGTGATTCAGGTAAAAGATACCCGCCTGGCGTTGGCACAGACTGCTGCGGCTTACTTTGGTCACCCGGCAAGGAAACTGACGACAATTGGTATTACCGGTACGAAAGGAAAGACGACAGCAACTTATATGGTGCGTTCCATTCTGGAGCATTCCGGTTATAAGACAGGACTAATCGGCACGATTGAAACGATCATCGGAGAGACGGTCATCCCTTCAACCAATACGACACCGGAGTCTTATGTGGTACAGGAGTCTTTCCGTAAGATGGTCGATGCCGGCTGCAAGTGTGTGGTGATGGAGGTGTCCTCACAGGGTCTGATGCTGCACCGTGTCAGCGGATTTATCTTTGATTACGGCATTTTTACCAATCTGGAACCGGATCATATCGGACCGAATGAGCATAAGGATCTGGAGGATTATATCCATTGCAAGAGTCTGCTGTTTCAACAGTGCCGTCAGGGCATATTCAATGCGGATGACAGTCATCTGGAGAAAATTCTGGAAGGACATACCTGTCAGGTGGAGACGTATGGTTTCTCTGAAAATGCCGATCTGCATGCATCCAATGTACATCTGCTGGACAAGGGTGGCAGCCTGGGTGTTGCCTACCATATGAGTGGTAAAATGGATCTGGATGTAGAGATTGATATTCCGGGCAAATTCAGCGTATATAATTCCCTGACGGCAATCGCAATCTGCCGCCACTTTGGCGTGAAGGAGCAAACGATCCTGGATGCGCTGGCAAAGATCCGTGTGAAGGGAAGAGTCGAACTGCTTCCGATCTCCTCCAAATTTACGCTGATGATTGATTATGCGCATAATGCGATGAGCCTTGAGAGCCTGTTATCTACGCTGCGTGAATACCATCCAAAACGTCTTGTCTGCCTGTTTGGATGTGGTGGAAACAGATCCAGAGACCGCCGCTTTGAGATGGGAGAGGTTTCTTCCCGTCTGGCAGATCTGACGATCGTTACGTCAGATAACCCACGAAATGAAGAGCCACAGGCGATCCTGGATGACATTGTGACAGGTGTCAGGAAAGCAGATGGCGAGTATATTACGATCTTAGACCGTGCAGAAGCGATCCGCTATGCGATCGAGCATGCGAAGGAGGGCGATGTGATCGTACTGGCAGGAAAGGGTCATGAGGATTATCAGGAGATCTGCGGCAAGAAGCATCATATGGATGAGAGAGAGCTGGTTGCAGATGTTGTAAAGGATGGAAATTTCATTCATTAGATAAAGAGAGGGAAAACGTGATATTTGCAGATGTGATCGTGGATATTTCGGTGAAAAGCCTGGATCGGCCGTTTCAGTATATCGTACCGGAGGAATGGGTCGGGGATGCACAGGTCGGTGCACAGGTGAAGGTGCCGTTTGGCCAGGGAAACCGAACGATGAAGGGATATATCATAGGGCTGTCCGGCGAGGCGAAGTATGAGATATCCAAAACCAAAAGTATATTGGAAATCAGCAGGCAGGGAGTGATTGTCGAATCACACCTGCTTTCCCTTGCTTATTGGATCAAAGAAAATTATGGTGCTACGATGAGCGATGCGATAAAAGTAGTTCTTCCGGTGAAGCAGGAAATGAAAGAAAAGATCCGACGTACGGTTTATCCGGCAATAGCGGCTGAGAAAATGCAGCGTATCGGTGAAGTCTATGTGCAGAAGCATTTTCGGGCTAAGGCGCGTGTCGTACAGTGCCTTTTAGAACAGAAAGAGTATCAGCAGGGGATAGACTATGGACGCCTGCTGCAGCGGTCAGATGTTGCGGGAACCGTTGTTCAGGGACTTCAGAAGGAGGGCGTACTTCGGATCAGTTCGAGCCGTGAGTACCGCAATCCGATCCGTCAGATGGATACGAAAGAAACGATCCCTGTCTTAAACGAAGAGCAGCAGTGTGTCGTGGCAGGCATTACCGGTGAGTATATAAGAGGACTTCGCAATACCTATCTGATCCACGGTGTGACGGGCAGCGGAAAAACGGAAGTGTACATGCACATCATTTCGGAAGTGATCAGGCAGGGGCAGCAGGTGATTGTTCTGATA
>CAUCOL010000005.1 GCA_958444395.1 uncultured Lachnospiraceae bacterium | reverse complement strand
TTACACATTTGTCAACGCTATTAAAACAGATTTGCTAAATGAGAAAAATAGAATAATTTGTCAAAAACGTTTCCGACAATTATTTACTTTCCTTTGACACCTTCTCACTTATTCTCTGATAGATTTCCTTTGTCTCTGCGTCATTTTCCCCATTTACAACTAATATTTTTCCATCTATGTTCACGACAACATATGAATGGCAGGAGGCATGAGTGTAGCGGATATAATCTCCGAAGATATCGTTTTTGAAGTTTCCCATCTGGTAAGTGGTAATCCTACCGCTAAAAGCACCTTTGCTTCACATAAGTCTCTTCGTCTTAATTCCTTTGCAACCGCTGCCAGAGTCAGAAGATAAAAAGTATCATCCTCTGTCTTAGTATTCTTCACTTCCTGTCTGTTGCCACCAACCTTGTAATATCTTCCTTTATAGAACTCCATCAAATAATGCAGGTTCTGTTGTAATCTCCTTCACACCGGTAACAAATACCTGTGACGAGGTTTTAATATTACTCCAGCCGTGGTCAATACCAATTACTTCGATTTTGTTATTCATTGTCTGTTCCTCCTTATCTAAGTTAGTTCTTTCATGCAAATCTTCAAATAAAAAAGGTAGGACTGAGATTAGCTTGACTCGCACTTTGAGTCCGAAAAAACTAACTTAGTCCTACCAAATAATGGTTATTAAATTGTGTGTACTTCACTACTTTTGGTGTATGGGATTATTCCGGTTCTGCCACACAAACAAGATAGCTCGTGTTAGAATGTCAGAAAAATCGTCCCTACAAAAATACCCCAACTGCTCGTGTCATACTAATGTATTTTGCTTATGATTTGAGTTATTATCGGCGCCGTCCTAACCCTTTTATCACATCAAAAATGTGATTTTTTAATAGGACTAAATTAGCTGAAACCCGCTTAAATACTGGCTTTCTTCTAACCTAACATTAGTATAACTTTAGCACCAGTTGCTTTCATAATCTTCCTCCCATAACATATTTTAGTAAGAGCGCTTTATCTATTCCGCTAATTTCAAATAGTAAAAACTCTCTTTCACGCTATATATCAGCTTTAGAGTTAGTATGTGGAAAAACATGCAAAATTATTCCCTTTAGTTACTAACTAAAACTTCCCACATCGTGAAGGCAGTTAAGGCCATGACATCCGGGCATGCAGCAAATGAAATATCTTTCTGATTTTTGCCGGGTATACTATATTGTCTGCAAAACGATGGATGAAAGAAAATACTATTGTACTGCACACTACTTTAGTGCCTCCTGTGCCATTTTTTCAAACATCTGCCTGGCACAAATATCTGTTTCTTCTCCCAACTGTTCCAAATCCATATATTGTCGTGCCGCTATGTACTGTACCATTGGTAAAATATCCTCCCTCTGTACGATTCGACATCGTTGTTTTTGATTTTTGCAAAGCTGCTCCCATTCTTTGCCTTTTTTCTGCGTCTACATTGCAGAAAAATAAAACAAACACTCCTTCTGCTGCGCGACTGTCAGCAGTTTGGAGACATACTCATTCCTTGAACTGATCCCTTTTGACGAGATCAAATCTCTGTACTCCACCGCCGACATCTCACTCTCCGCCTTGCTGCTGACAGAGGTCAGACAGATCAACAGCATGATCAATCCTGCCACCAGGTAACATATCCTGCGTTTTTTCATCCCACATATCCGAATTCCTCAACAATTCCCTGCTTATGCTACAGTTCTTCTGTCTATTTTTCCCTTATTTTTACCAGCCTGCCAACTCCCCGGCACACCAGATCATACAGCGTTTTTAACAGAACACCGGCTATCAATGAAGTCACAAACAGCACCAGTCCGTACTCCAGATAATAGAAAACCGCCTCCGCTCCGTTGCTGCCATTATTAAGCCTGGTGCGGATCTGATCTCCCGTACTGCCAAAATACCGAAGCATCATCCCGTGCAGCATATATACGTAAAATGTAATACCACCAACATACTGGATCAGACGGTTATGAAGTCCATGAAACACTGCATAAAACAGCATCAGGCTTCCTCCGCTGGAGATGTATGCCGGCGCACACTCCAATACCATGAAGTGATCGCTGTTACCCACACCAAAGATTCCAAAGGCATAATAGGTCAGCCCATAACGAAGTGCAACGCCTACCAGAAAAATACCGGCTGAGAATGCAATCTGCAGAGCACGCTTCCACTGACATTTCTGAAAGAATAATGCAATCTCATAGCCCAGCAATACATACAGAAAGTGTTCGTCAAATACATATTCCTTGATTGTGAGCAGGGAAAGATTCGTGAGATAGGACGCATCTGCCAGTACCATGCTCAGAAAGGCAAGTGCCATGTAGGCACGGCGGATCCTGTTATACGCTTTCTGATCCACACAGATCAGCGCCAGCAATGGAAAGAACAGCAGGATCTTGATATATACGACGATATACCAGAACTGTCCTACCATATCGGTCGGGTCCTGCAATAATACATAATTACTCAGATATTCCCAATGAAAGGAGGGTGCCTGAAACAACTGCGTCAATGTCTTCTGACGGTATATAAAATCCGATGCCACACAGGCGATCAAAGTGACGATCAGAGTCGGAATATAGATACGGATCAGAAAGCCTTTCAGTTTATGGACAAAGGTTCCCGGTATCTTCTCCATCCGGTCTTCGCCCTGTACGGCAGTGAACATATAAAAGCCAAGAATCAATAAAAAGATCGGTACATTGTCTCCGATCAGACATTTTATGACCAACGCACTTTTATTTACCGCACCATCGACCAGATAGCTGATCTGTATATGCGCAAAGATCACCAGCATGCAGGCATAGATGCGCAGAAGCTCGATTGCTATGTCTTTTTGCTTTCCCGTTCTGACGCTTTTCTCCAGAAAGTGCTTTATCCTGTTCTTTTCCATATCCTTCTCCTATTCGTTTTAATCGCTCTTTTTATACGGATCTTCCCTTTGCAGACGCTCTGCGGTCTGTGGTATTTTTCACATTATCTTCCTTTCCGGGCAGCTCGCTGCAAAGCCCCCTACTGTGCTGCATGAAAATCCTTCACGAACTCTGCGACCAGTCTTGCGCAATGCTGTGCTGCCTGCTTCTCGAAGGTCGGATAGTCCATCTGTGCAGAATGATCTGCCTTGTCCGAGATCGCACGGATCACGACAAATGGCAGCTGATTCAGATAAGCCGCCTGTGCGATCGCTGCGCCCTCCATCTCTGCACAGTCTCCATGAAATGTCTCGATCAGATGCTCTCTGACAGACTGCTCTGCAATAAACTGATCCCCACTGACTACCAGTCCTTCCATCACATGAATATCCTGATTTACTTTCTGGCAGGATGCGATTGCAGCCTGCTTCATTGCCTCATCTGCCGGAAATGCCAATGTATCAATGCCCGGTATCTGTCCCGGTGCATAGCCCAGCGGCTCTACATTCATATCATGCTGCAGTGCAGCCTTTGACACCAGAATATCACCTATATCCAATGCAGCATTCAGTCCGCCTGCAACACCTGTGTTGATCACATGCGTTACCTGAAATCTGTCTTTCAGGATCTGTACACACATCGCTGCATTGACTTTGCCAACCCCACACTGTACGACAACAACCGGCACCTGCTCTAACTGCCCGTCAAAAAATTCCATACCGGCTACCGTCTGACAAGCGACCTCTGACAGCTCTTTTTTCAGGGCAGCTACTTCCAGTTCCATTGCTCCAATAATACCAATCTTCACGTTTTTCATCCTCCGTTTCTATTTCCATGCCTGCTTACTGCGGATATACCAGACGGCTCTCATCAATATCGTATAACACTTCTTCCAGATACTTCTTTGCCAGATAATTTGCCATATTCAGGTTCATATCCAGATAGTTTCCACAGTCCTTTGGACTTGCCCCCGGCACCTCTCCCTGAAAATCACGGATAAATTCATACATTTCTACCATCAGCGGCACGATATCTTTGGACGTATAATCTCCCGCCAGCAGAAGGTAAAAACCGGTTCTGCATCCCATCGGTCCAAAGTAAATGGTCTTATTGCCATATTCCTTATGATTTCTGAGAAATGTGGCTGCCAGATGCTCGATCGTATGCATCTCTGCCGTATTCATGACCGGCTCCTCGTTCGGAGAAGTCATACGCAGATCAAACGTTGTGATCGTCTGGTCTCCGACCTGATCCTTTCTGGACACATATACGCCCGGCTGTAATTTTAAATGATCAATTGTAAAACTTGCTATTTTTTCCATGATTATCCTGTCCTTTCCAGCTGTCACATTGTTAATTTTAATCTGTAACTATTTATCCGCTTTATAAAATGTCATCTGCTGTCCACCGGCAGGCAGTGCACCTTCTGCGCCCTCGTCCACATTCGTTCTAAATAGTTACATACAGTCATTTTATAATAACACGATACGCCCAACTAGTACAGCGTAAACTAAATTTATCCATCGCAATCACCAAAGAGCCGTTCTTGGAAAAGAAGGAAAAGAAGAAAAAAAACAGAAGACACCCAAAGATGTCTCCTGTCTCTGTCCGGTTTCCGGTACCACGCAACCGGTAAAATCCTATTTACGTGGTGTCGGATCATGCCCGGTATTTTGTTTTCTTCCTCCCGGTACTCCGGTATTATTTTATTTTGGCTTTCTTAAGACCCGCTTTCCTGATGAGCTTCTTATAGGCCTTCTTCTGTTTCTTTGGAACAAAGACTGTTGCCTTCGCATAAACACTCTTGAATGCGTTCTTGCCAATCGTTGTAAGAGCCGTTGTATTTAACGTGATCTTCTTTAACTTCTTATCTCCGCCAAATGCCTGTGCTCCGATCGTCTTCACTTTCTTGCCGACAGTGACGGAAGTAAGCTTCGCATTATTGGCAAAGGCAGATGCTCCGATCGTCGTAACATTATTTCCAATCGTTACACTGGTCAGCTTCGGCAGCTTATTCACTGCTTTTGCATTGACCGCTGTCACCTTATATGTCAGACCGCTGATCTTTAACGTAGCCGGTACACTGATCTTCTTCATAGTCTTCTTTGCTTTTGCATTGACGCCAACCAAAGCAACCGTTCCGTTTTTCTTGGAAACCTTTGTCACCTTGTAGATCAGTTTCTTTGCGGTTACCTTTACGCCCTTCTTAATCGCACCGGCAGATGCTACACCGGTTGCTACCTCAGTAGAACCACTAACCGGTTTACCATCTTTGCCTGCGATCTTCTGGATCGCTGTTACTTTATAACCGTATTTTGCAGGTGATTCATTGCCATCGGTGATAAAGATTGCCTTGCTGCCGGATACTTCCACGATCTCGCTGGAATCCTTTGTGACAAATTTGCCCTCTTCGTAATCCGGATAATGTGGCGTTCCCTTATCATCCACAACGCGAACGCTTACATCCGTATCCTTACTGAATGTGATGCGGTAGGTGCCATCGTTTGGCAGTGTAAATCCGCTTACATTGTATACCTGGTTAAATGGATGTGTTGTCTCCGGGAATTTGCTGTTGTCATAGGTAACCGGTGAGATTACTTTGACATAGCCATAGGCATTCTTAGCGACGGAGTCATATACTACATTGTCATCCTCTTCGGAAGCTGCTGCTGTTGAATCTTTCGCTGTCGCAGAGATCTTGACACCAAATTTCATGTTCTGTGTTGCATACTCTTTTGCCGTAGTATCTGTATCGCCCAGACTTCTGTCACTCCAGCCCATCTTTGGTACGGTCTGTGTGATGGATGCTGCGTGTGCATCTGCCTGTACTTTCCGTAATGTACCTGTTACCGGCTGCTGCGCATACCACTCATAGGTGTAATCCATATCAGTTGCAGCATTCAGGATCTGTGCCTTAACGGTTACTGTATCGCCTTCTTCTGCATAGACTGCGTTGCTGTCGTTTATTCCGACATTGTTTCTGCTATAGCTCGTTCCGTTCTGATCATATACGGAGCTGACATATACATTGTCTGCATCGCCTCTGTCTGTTGTCACCATATAGTATGCATTCAGATAGAAGTAATATGTATAGACCTCACCACTCGTATATACGACACAACGATACGTACCATAATCATCATTCTTGATCGCCGGCAGCGTAAATGTATCACCGGCTGCTCCTGCGATCGTCTTATACTCATATGTTACACCGGAATTGCTGTAAACTGCAACATCCTGACCATCCAGGTTCTGTGCAGCACTCTGCTCACTGAAAGGTTCTGCGGTTGCAGGAGGTGCTGTATAGAATGCGGCTGCATCGGAACCATTCTGTGTTGGTCTTGGTGTTGCCTTTGCCACATCGTTCCAATAGTCATCGTCGATATCTGTATCCTCAACCTCTGTCAGCTTGCTCCACTCATAAGCGATCATCTGATCTGCATTTGCTTTTGCCTGTACATGCATCTTTACAGAGCCATCTGCCTGTGCCAGAACATACTCATAATCCGGTACAACGACCAGTCCGGTATCTACATATAACTGATAGTAGAATACTAACTCGCTGTAGATCTGTGCACCATCATCGATCACGTATGCTTCACATTTATATGAACCCAGATCTTCATTTGAAATGTTTGCGACATCTAATGTCTTAGCAGTTGCATTTTCAATCGGTTCCCAGACATCCTTTTCCGTATTCAGTTTATACCACTGATAATACAGTGTATATTCCGGTGCACAGCTTGCATTGGCTGTTAATGTCTGATTGCCGCCGATCGTTACTTCATAGCCGATCGTATTTTCCAGATAGTAAGCATCTGTCTCTGCCTTCAGCTCGTATGTTCTGCTCAGTGAGAACCCTACGAATGCATGACGACCATTCTCATCCATCACTTCACAACTGTATGTTCCGAAGCTGGCTGGTGTTACTTTATCAATCTTGTAAGTAGATGCTGTAGCACCACCGATTGCTTCATCCCCCTTGTACCACTGATATTTCAGTGCCAGCTTATCGCTGGATACGGCAGATACTGCGAAAGATGCGCTTCTTCCGATGACTGCCTCTGCATTCTGTTTATAGCCATCTGCTACTTCTGCATGAATATGGCTTGTGTCTGTGTCCTCTTCCACGCTGCATGTGAATACATCCCACGGTGCACCATCGCAGTAGATCAGGCAATAATAGGTACCAAATTCATTTTCACCGATATTTTTGATCGTATAGGATGCACTGTCTGCTCCATAGATAATATCTTCGTCTTCGGTAGAACCAAAGTACCACTGATACGTCCACTTAAAGCCGTCTCCGTCTTTAATAACCGGTTTCATCAGATCAATGCTCTGACCTACCTTTGCTTTCAGGATCTGTTCGTTGCTCTCCTCATCCAGCGTAGCTTCATTCTGAAGTCTTGTCTGGAAGCTTGTGTTGACCGTGTACTTCTCCTGCTTGTTATCAACAGAAGCCTCCACATATAATGTGCGGAAATCTTCTACTGTTAATTTACTGATCGTGTAGGTATCCTTCGTTGCTCCGGCAATATCCACGCGATTATGATCCTCATCATAGTAATACCACTGATAGGTTACATCTGTATCCTTGATCACCGGATTATCTGTCAGTACCTTTGCAGAATATGTTGCGCTGGAACCAACCTTCTTATACTGCATAGCCGGTGTCAGTCTCTGCAGCTGGAAATAATATGCATCTTCTACATAGAAGTTAAATACCTGTGTCACAGATACCTTTTCATTTCCCTTCATCGTCAGGAATGTCATCTCACAGCGATATGCTGTATAATCATCCTCACTGCCGATGGTCAGCTCATATGTGCTGTCATCTGCATTGATCAGTTCCCAGTTATCTGTGTCGTCACCTGTTTCACCGATTGTATTGTCTGCAACCTTTTCACTGCGATACCATGCATAGAATGGTTTCACGCCCTCTTCCAGCTCTGTATCCGCTCTCAGTACCAGCTTATCACCGATATATGCTGTGTAATAAGAATCCTTCGGTGTGTATGCGATAAATTTTACAGCTTTTGGCTGCAGCTCCAGAAGGATTGTCTTATCCCCCTGCAGATTCAGTTCACCACCATAGACAGGATCTGTCACCGTTACGGCATAGATACCATAGTCATCTGTTGTGATGTCCTCTAACTTCAATACGGAACCGTCTGCTCCGTCAATGTCTACGAACTCGCCCTCTTCGTTTTTCTTAGCCCACTGATATGTAATCGGATAAGCCTTTGTATCATTGTTGGAAGCAACGACCTGTAATACTGCACCGGCTCCTGCAGCTGCCTTTACGACGTTATTCTTCGCATAGACCTTCAGATCAGAGTCATATGTTACTTCATAATGCAGGGTCTGTGAAGAAAGTGCTGTTTTTGCATCCCCTTGGAACAGATTTGCTTCCATGATGTACTCACCCAGGACATCATCATTGTATGCGCTTCCCTTCATACCGGCCAGTACGCACTCAGCGCCATTGTCCTTAGAGGATACTTCTGTGTAATATGCTGCTTCATAGGATTTGATCCAATATGGACGGTTCTTTCCATCCGGGCCCTTCTCAAAGTGCATATGTCCCCAGCTGCTGTCCTCATCGGTTGTGACCAGATGATATGCACTGGTATCCTGGTATGCCGGATCCTCACAAGTCAGTACATCTTCCGGTGCTGCTGTAGCAGATGCATCCGGTGTAGCTGTTGGTGCTGCATCAGCTTCTGCCAGACGTGGATTTACATATGTCTTACGTGTCCAGTTCTTTGTTGTAACATATTTATACCATTTCTTTTTCAGTGTATAACCGGACATTTCCTTTGAATAGGCATATAATGTCGTATCCTGACCGCGGGCTGCAACGATCGTTCCGTCGTTACTGTCAATGCTTAGATCCGGGAGCTTCTCATTTAACTTGAAATAATATGTATACTCTGTAGGCTCCTCGCCGGCTTTTTCTGTCGTAACGATCAGTCTGTAATTTGCGTATGCCCCTAAAGTAAATACATTGTAATCATCCAGTGTGAAGAAATCGTCTGCTTTACAATATCTTGGTGCCCCTACGAAGTCATCCTCT
This sequence comes from uncultured Lachnospiraceae bacterium, assembly GCA_958444395.1. Taxonomy (GTDB): domain Bacteria; phylum Bacillota; class Clostridia; order Lachnospirales; family Lachnospiraceae; genus Jutongia. The sequence goes on along the minus strand of CAUCOL010000005.1, from coordinate 6,564 downwards.
GTCTCTGCTTTGACCTTGATCGCATTGTCTGTACCAACTGTCTCTACTTTAACCTTGTATCCTTCTTCTTCCGCACCTGTATTCTCATTTTTCTGTGTTGCTGCTTCTACTGACAGCTTCTCCCATTTATAAGACAGCTTATAATTAGAATCTGCCAGTGCCTTGATGAAAAGATCTGTCTCTTCATTTAACTGCACGCTGTTATTCGTATTGCTGATCTCTTTTACCAGATAGCCATCCTTTGAAGCAAAGCCGAATACGGCATCGATCGCATAAGATACCTTATCCTTGTAAGCCGAACGCACCTTTGCTGTGACACGGCAGTGATAAGTATCAGTAAGATCTGTGATCTTTGCTTTTAATACATCTGTCGTCTCATTGTCCAGCTTTGTCTCCTTGCCATCAGCAGATACCTTATACCACTGATACGTATAGCTGTATACAACCTCTGTATCAAATACATTGACATTATAAACCTTCATCGTAACCTTACCATTGTCACGGACAGGTAATACGACCGGTTCTTCATCCCTTGCTGTCTCGATGTTTCCGTTTTCATTTTTAACCTGTACTTCATACGGTGTATATTTTACATTGTATCTTCTGGTATACTGACCCAGTTCAATATATCCGTAATAATACGTTGCATCGAGCTGATAGTAAGCGACATCATCCACTTTACCATCAAAGACTTCTTTGGTCGTCAGCTTTCTTAATGTTCCGATGTAACGGGTAAAATCCTTCATTCCATCTTTCAGAGTTACTGACTTGCCCTCTGCATTAAAGGCTTTCCAGGTATATTTGAAACAAACATTATCGGTAGAAACATTCTCCGGAAGTTCTACCTCATCCGGATCCTGTGCATAAATGCCTGCATCCAGACCATCGTTCGATCTTCCATTGCCCCAGATCGCATCACCGCTGGCAGCAGTTGTCGCCTTCCCATAGTCACTGTAATGTGCAACACCGTCTTTATTATCCAGACCGGCAACAACATCATCGATCGCAACGGTGCCATTCTTAAAATCTGCTGCCGTAGGTCCCGCATAATGATACGTATAACGATACGTCATATCAAAATTCAGCGTATCGATTCTCTCGTCCTCATCGTCAAAACCATCCGGAGAGAAATACCCCCTTCTGTTATTTCCATTCTTATCAAGATACTTATAAGTAATCTCATTCAATGTCAACTTACAGATATAAGTACGATCTCCGTCTGAGTTTTTCAGATACTGATCTTCTGCAGCCGGATACAGATAGTTGGACTGCTGTCCCTCTAATTCTGTTTCCTTGCCATCCTGTCCTACCTGATACCACTGGTAATCAAAGCTCAGTTGGCTGATCGCACTGCCACTTGGGATCTCCGGACTCAACTCGGACAGCTCTGTATTCACATTGCGCTGTAATACGATCTTGTTTCCATCCTCATCGTATACATAATCGCCTTCTTCATCTGTCTTGTAGATGGCATCATTTGCATCGACCGTTGTGTATGTATCGATCTGACTGCCATAGAAATTCTCGACTGTCGTTAATTCTGATCCATTGACTGTATAGGAATAGTTCTTATTCCTATCGTCTTTGGACTGCTCATCGTAAAATGCCTTATTCCAGCTAAACACATCTTTTTTGGCTGCTTTCTCAGTCGGGGTCGTCTCCTTTGCCGATGCAAAGGTTACATTCGCAGGTGCCGATGTAACAACCATCGCTGCTGCCAACAGATATGCTAATATCTTAGATTTACTTCGCATGCTGTTCTCCTTTTCTTTATTCATTCTGTCTTATCGGTTTATTCATCACTGTCGGATGCCATAATGCTACAACTGATCTGAGCCTTCACAGTACTCCATGTGTCAGATGTACTATCTTTCTCCGGTGTGATACGGATATAGTAAGTCGTTACACCTTCCTGCATCGTATAGTTATAATCGATTGTGCTATAGGAACTACCGTCTTCAACCTCTATTGCTTCTCCCTTGTCTGTAAATACCTGGAAGCTCCATTTGCAGTTCTGATCCAGTGCATTGGCACGAAGAACAAAGTTTTCGCCATCTGCATCGGCCGGTACCTGATAACACAGCCAGTATGGTGTGCTCTCCTTCAGATCTTCTGTAATGCCGTCCGCTGTTACCGATACCGCACTCTTTACTGCGGCATCAAAGCCTGCATGGAGTATTATATTATCTATATCCTCTGTATATAAGGTAAATTCCCCGAGATATTCTCCGTCCCCGTCCTTAACCGTATAGTGTGTGCCGGAAGCCGTACCAGGTAAATACACAAAGAAACTTGGTGACCAAAGTTTATCCTGGTTTTCCGGAGTATCCACGCCATCTTTATAGAAATAAATATTTTCGTTCTCCACAGATACGCCATTTCGATAGACCTTACCGGATACGGTGCAGTCTACTGTCGGTTCTTCCGGTGCTGTGTAAGTCACCTCGAAGTCTGCATCGATCGCTACATCCTCTCTGTAATACTCATCGTATGCCAGCGGTGTCAGATCCAGATAATAATTGCCCGGTGTTGCATAATAATAATTAAGATAGAACGTGTCATCATAACTATTATTGCCTGTTATCGGACTGCCTTCCTCATCGTATATCGTCGCACATACTTTTCTGATATATGTGCTGTCCTTTAATACAACCTTAACGGAGAAAGATCCCTCATATTCCACCGGCAGCTTGATCAGACAACGTTTTTCCTGCTCTGCTCCTACGGTGATGCTTCCTTTCGTAGACGCTGTAACTGCCGTTTTCTTTACGGCATCTTCATCATAGTTGAATGTAACATCATCCAAAGCATCCAGATAGACGGTCAATGTACCGATGGTGAAATATTTTTCATTCACTCTGATCTTAACGATATACTTCTCTCCGACGTCGCTTCCTTTCAGACGACAGCTGAAATCACCCTCTGATTCCGTAAACTCCATCATTGAGAAACGGTCATCCTTCTGATAGAAATATACGCTCTGATAGCTCCATGCCTTGCCGTTCTTTTCCAGTGTACCGGATACCTGTACATCCGCTGTCACGCTGGCTGTCGTCACCGGCTGTGCTGTCAGTGCAGGCTTCGCTGTCCCGTTCAGTACATCCCCTGGTTCCATACTTGGCAGTGTGAATGGACTGCGGACCGGCTGTGGCTCTCCGCGATCGCCGGTCGGATCTCCTGCATCAATCGCTGTATTCAGCGGCAATGGTGTTCCTGTCGGCTGTGCCGTCACACGGACTGCCGGCTTCTGTACACCTGACGGTGCCTGCGTCGGATTAAAAAGTAACGAATCCTTCTGTCCCGGTGCGCTGCTTGCAGTCGCTGAGACAGCACCGGAAGATGCCGGTTTCTTCGTAGTCGTTGTCTTCTTAGTGCTTGCTTTTTTAACGGTTACGGTACAGCTGTATTTCTTCTTACCGATCTTCGCTGTAATCTTGGCTTTACCAGCCTTTTTTCCTTTGATCGTAACTGCTTTCTTGTTTTTCACTGTGATGGAAACGATCTTTTTCTTATCAACGCTCCATTTAACCTTTTTCTTGTCCTTTTTCTTGACATTTTTTAACGTCAAGCTGGTCTTTTTGCCTACTTTTACCGTAAGCCTGGTTTTGCTCAACTTCGTTTTCGCTGCTGCCTGTGCCGTCTCAACACCCGAAAAAGCCGAAACAACCATGGCCGCACTAAGCGCAAGAGCTAAAACTTTTTTCGTTTTTCTCATATGGTACTCCTTTTCCTGAATTTCACACGAAACAGATACCTCTGCTCCTGTGAGTGTGCAGAAACTCTGCAAACTACGCTTATCGAAAAAATTATAGCATACCAATTTTTCATTTGCAATGAATACGTAATCGTTTACGTAACACTTTGTTCATATTCCACCATGCACATTATTTCATCCCTCTTCTTTTGTACATATTTACCCATAAGATTAAGGAAGCTGCACAGATCCTGTACAGCTTCCTTTGCTTGAGGGGGTGAAGTTTTTTAGAGACCAAACCATTTTTTATAATTGGCCTGCTGCCCTTTTGGTGCTTTTAGGACAGCTTTCTTTGCAATTCCCTTAAATACATTGTCTTCAATGTCCTCCTGTGTAAGAAGACTAGTTTTACACTGAATCTTCTTTAATTTCCTGCATTTAAGGAAGGCCTCTTTTCCTATTTTTTGTATGTTCTTACCGATCACTAATTTTGTAATCTTTGTATTCTTCCGGCATGCTTTTGCATAGATCGATGTTACTTTATACTTCTTTCCATTGATCTTAATGCTATCCGGGATCACAACGCTTTTGCCCTTTACGATCCCCCGGAATGTAACGGTATCACTTCCGGTTACACGATATTTTGCATTCTTATATGTAACATTCTGACCAACATGCACTCTGGACGCCGTAGAGGTTTTATTTCCTGAGGAACCATCTGTCGCAGACGGTGTCCCTGTGGTCTTCGTAATCTGCGACGGCTTACCGCTTGCCGCAGGCTCGCTGCCGGCTGACTGCTGACTGCCCGTCCCCGGTGTCTGGCTCACAGCAGGCTGCTGGCTGCTCTTTGGCGTCTGACTCGGCTCGACAGTAGGATCCGGATCCGGCTGCGGGTTCTTACTTGGCTGTGGATTCCGGCTCGGCTGTACCGACTCCTGTGGAATCTGATCTGTGACAGCCGGTGTCTGGCTCACTGTCGGATTTGTGGATGGGCTCACTGTCGGATTTGTGGATGGGCTCGCTGTCGGATTCGGTGTGTTCGTAACCACATACCACGGTGTCTGCGATGGCTTACTCGTCGGAGAGGCTGTCGGCTGCATTGACGGAACAGCTGTCGGTGTGATGGTCGGTGTTGCCGTCGGGTAAACGTACTGACCATTTAGCAGGATCCACATATTCACGGTCACGCTCGTCTCCAGATAATTCTCGTCTCCCGGATACGCCACTTTAACCTTTGCATATCCCGGTGCTAAAGCAGTCATTACACCCTTTTCATCGACCGAGATCAGATCCGGTGTCAACGAGGTATAGGTGCAGCCATCTGGTGCTACAGAGTAGAAGGTAAACGTCTCGCCGACATCAATCTTTGTATCTTCCAGCAATACATTGATCCGTGGCTTTGACTTTATGATCGTATAAGACTGCTGTGCTGTACCTGTATAAGCACCACAGCCCTGAACCATCATATATGCTGTTCCCACATTTACATTATGATAATAGCTTATCACATAATCCGTACCGGCGGTCAGCGTCTTTCCATGCCATGTAACTACAGCACCTGCTTCGACTCCGCTGCCTGTATAATCATACTCTGTCTTCTCCAGTGTGATCTCGGCATCCTCTAAAGAGACCACCGCTTTGGGATCCCAACTGCTCCAGGTCATTTTCGTTGCATCATGCGTGCCAAGCGCTGTCTCATCCCAGCTGGTATCTCCCGCCGGATAATATGCCTCGATCGTATTGCCATAAAAGGTACGGTCATATTCTATCCCGTCTACAGTTTCTCCAAAATGCGGTGCACTGCCCCGGAAATATACTTTCACCAATGTCTGACATCCTAAGAAAGCAAACATGTCCATCTGCGTCACCGTTGCAGGGATCTCAACCATCTTTAGTGCATAATCCTCCATAAAAGCATACTTCGGGATCTTCTTAATCCCGTCCGCCAGCTCGACACGGATCAGGTTCTCGCACTTCGCCATGCATGCCTCACCAATCTCCTTAATGATCGATGGCAACTTCACACTTCGCAGATTGTCATTGCAATACATTGCGTACGGACGAATCCGCCGCACCGTAGTCGGCACCACAAGATCGGTCACACCGACTACCGTGACAAGCTCCCTTCCATCTTTGGTACACAGCAGACCATTTTCATAGGAAAAGCTTTGATTCTCCTGTGCAAACGTCAGGGTATTCAGCTTATCACACTCTGTAAAAATACCTTGTCCGATCTTAATAACAGAGGCCGGTATGTTTACTTCTTCCAACTGCTTGCATCCGGTAAATGCAAAGTCCCCGATCCTTTTGATCGTGTCCGGCAGAATAATCCTGGAAAACTCATTCCCACGAAATGAAACCTCATTGATATCTACCACCGGCTTTCCATCGATCGAAGCCGGTATCTCCAGCGTCCCTGTCGTATCTTCGCCATCATACTGCCAGATCAATACCTCCTTGTCTTCATTCAGACGATAACTGAACAACGATTTACGAGGCTTCACGGTATAAGGACGATAACCGTCTTTTTTCGGCAAATTATAGCCTGACTCCAGTTCATACAGGCTGTCATGGATCTGAACCATCGCATTGGCATGTGCCGATCCTGCTCCCGGATCCTTTTCGGCATGTCTCCCCCATGCTTTAAAGCCCATCCTCTTTGCCATGTTCACGATTGCATTTACACTCGACCAGCAATCTCCTTTTCCATAGATCACCATGTTGGTCAGATCGGAATAATCCACACTGTATTCATAGCATGCCGGAAAACGTGCAATTGCGTCTGCCAGTTCATCATCCGTCATTCCTTCTGTGATATTGTCCTTTATATATTTATCTACTACCTCCATGGTATATACGCTTGCATAATC
>CAUCOL010000004.1 GCA_958444395.1 uncultured Lachnospiraceae bacterium | reverse complement strand
GAGCACTTGACTTTTAATCAAGTTGTCGGGGGTTCGAATCCCCCGTGTCTCATTTTTATTTAAGTTCATAGCATATTTGCTATGGACTTTTTTTGTGTATAGGAAAATGCTTGTAATGTAGAGTGAAGCCAACGAGAATTGCGAAGTAATTCTTATTAGGCAAAACGCTGGTTTTGCCCTTTGTTTGTTTTATTCCGGTATGAAATATGGTAACTGCTATTAGTAGGACATTAATGTGTGTATGAAGATGAGATATTTCTGGAGGAGTCCGGTAAGATCTCTTGAAGTCGATCAAGTAAATTATATTATAATATATACCTATAACCAGTGATTATTTTTGCGTATTAGCAAATAACAGAAAATCTATTGACAATCGGTTAGGATGAATATATTATGTATACAGAGTTAATCATACAAACTTGATAGGAATTATTCCAGTCGACAGAATACATTCTAATCAGTTTATATGAATTGAGGAAAACAGACGTTTTTATACTATAATAAACAGTCAGATAGTATAGAAGAAATTACTTATCAGAATATAGAAATATAAAAACGTGTTTTCTAATAAGCAGCTGAAAATAATGAAAGAAACAGATTGTTAATAGAAAGAAAAGAGGTAGATATTATGGCAAAGAAAAATTACGCAGATAGAAATTTAAAATTTGAAACATTACAGCTTCATGTAGGACAGGAATCAGCAGATCCTGTGACAGATTCAAGAGCAGTACCTATTTATCAGACATCTTCTTATGTGTTCCATAACAGTGATCATGCAGAGGCACGTTTCGGTCTGGCTGATGCAGGTAACATTTATGGTAGACTGACAAATCCTACAGAGGATATCTTCGAACAGAGAATTGCAAAGCTGGAGGGTGGTGTAGCTGCACTTGCAGTAGCTTCCGGTGCGGCAGCTATCAGCTACACATTCCAGAATTTGGCACAGAATGGTGACCATATTGTAGCAGCAAAGAATATTTATGGTGGTACATTTAACTTATTGGAGCATACACTGCCTCAGTATGGTATTTCTACAACTTTTGTAGATCCATCAAATTTTGATGAGATCAGAGCTGCTATCAAAGAGAATACAAAAGCAGTATTTATTGAGACATTAGGAAATCCTAATTCTGATGTGGTTGATATTGAAGAAATCGCAAAGATTGCACATGAGAATAAGATTCCTTTGGTAATTGATAATACGTTTGGCACCCCATATTTAATTCGTCCAATTGAGTACGGTGCAGATATTGTAGTACATTCAGCAACAAAATTCATTGGCGGTCATGGTACCACGATCGGTGGTGTTATTGTTGACAGTGGTAAGTTTGATTGGGAAGCATCCGGAAAATTCCCTTCATTAACAGAGCCAAACCCAAGTTATCATGGTATCAGCTTTACGAAAGCAGTTGGACCTGCAGCATTTGTTACAAAGATACGTGCTATTCTGTTACGTGATACAGGTGCTACGTTATCTCCAATTCATGCATTTATCTTCTTACAGGGACTGGAGACTCTGTCACTGCGTGTAGAGCGTCATGTTGAAAATGCCTTAAAGGTAGTAGAATATCTGAAGAATCACCCACAGGTAGAGAAGGTACATCATCCATCTATCTCAGAGGATCCTGAGCAGCAGAGATTATATAATAAATATTTCCCAAATGGTGGTGGATCTATCTTCACATTTGAGATTAAGGGAGATGCCAGAAAAGCAAAAGACTTCATTGATAACCTGGAGCTGTTCTCACTGCTTGCAAACGTAGCAGATGTAAAATCTCTGGTCATTCATCCGGCAAGTACAACACATGCACAGTTGAATGAAGAGGAGTTGGCTAAGGTTGGTATTTATCCAAACACAATTCGTCTTTCTATCGGTACAGAGCATATTGATGATATTATCGAAGACCTGGATGAGGCATTTAAAGCAGTTCAGTAATGTATGTTTTGATGAAGCATTTAAAATTGTTTGGTAATACACATTTTGACTTATGATATACTTGAAAACACAAGTATAAAAACGTATTTAATGAAAAGTTAACCTCCAATAACATAAAATAAAATGCGTAAAGTTTAAGAATTGAAATACCTGAGTACAGGTAAAAGCAAATCGCATAAATTAAAAAGAAAACGAATAAGTTAGCCATTCTTATTCGTTTTCTTTTTAGTTAGGTAATTATGAAATAATGAGCTATAGAACAAAATGTGTTGAAAAGAACCGTGTTGATAAGAAACGTCTTTACCCCTGATAAATAATTGTGCAATTTTGATTGAAAACACAGGGAGAAGCATGCAAAAAGGCTTCTCCCTGTGTTTTCAATGTATAGTTTATATGAATCTATAAAAGATCACGGGAATATTCCTTTGATGTTCTCTGCGTAAACAAGTTTACGGAGTGCCACGATATACGCAGCCATTCGCATGGTACAGTCGCATTCCTCTTCCACTGCGATAATATCTTCGAATGATTTTGACATCAGTTTTTCCAGCATTTCGTTGACCTGATCACGTTCCCAGGTTAATTCCTGAATATTCTGCACCCATTCAAAATATGAAACGATAACACCACCACTATTGGCAAAAATATCCGGAACAACGCGAATGCCTTTGTTTTTCAGGATAGCATCTGCTTCTTTACTGGTAGGACCATTGGCAGCTTCTACGATATAGGTACAGTTTAATTTGTCTGCATTTTCTGCAGTAATCTGATTTTCTAATGCAGCAGGAACTAATACATCACACTTGCAGGTAAGAAGCTCGTCATTGGTGATATGCTGGATTCCCGGTGCCTGGTAATCAGCCAGCAGGATACCGTCTTTCTCAAGGCGATCACAGATTGTATCAATATCTAAGCCATTTTCGCAATAAATACCGCCGGATACGTCACTGATCGCAACAACACATGCATTGCGGTGGTAAAAGATTTTAGCGGCATTACTTCCGACATTACCCATACCCTGAATGGCGATTGTACTGTCTTCCAGTTTCTGGTCATGCTTGGCAAGAAGAAGTTTTGTGCTGATTACAACACCACGTCCTGTAGCAGAATTACGACCACGGGATCCACCCAGTTCAACCGGCTTTCCGGTAACGACTCCCGGACATGGATGTCCTTTTAGCTGACTGTAGGTATCTAATACCCATGCCATTGTCTGTGCATTGGTATTTACATCAGGTGCCGGGATATCTGAGTCTGCACCGATCAGAGGGGCGATGGCAAAGGTATATCTTCTGGTCAGATTACGAAGTTCTCTTTTGGACAGGGTAGATGGATCTACTTTAATACCGCCCTTTGCGCCGCCGTAAGGAATATTGGCAACGGCACATTTTAAAGACATCCAGGTTGCAAGTGCTTTTACTTCGTTTAATGACACATTCTGATGATAACGGATACCACCTTTAAATGGTCCACGGATATTGGAATGCTGAACACGATAGCCTTCAAATACTTTGACAGTGCCATCGTCCATTTCCACAGGAAGATATACTTTTGTCTCACGCTGTGGATTTTTGATGATTTCAAACATTGTCTTATCAATGTGTCCAACTTCCATTGCTTCTGTCATAACGCTTTTCACGTTTTCGTATGGGTCATATGTAGACATTTGGTCATTTCTCCTTCTCGTACGTCTTTGATCCTGTAGTGCTGCAGACGTACGCAGACAGAAACTACAGAATGTTTTCTTCATATTTGAACCAGCGAATGAATTAACATGTCAGCAATCGTAGTCTTTTTTGAATCAAAGGTCAATGGGGAGAAGGGAATACAAAAAAACTTTATAAAATAAAATAAGTGTGCGTAATTTAAAAAAGTCAAACCCAAAATAGACTAATAAAATAAATGCAGACAACAGACAGGTTCGATTTGACAAATTTTGGGGATTATGCTATAAGTAAATTATTACGAAGGCGTAGTTATTTGGATAACTGCGTCTTTTTCTTTTATATACAACGAGAATAAAGAGAGGATCGTGCACCAATGAAGAAAAATGAGTTAGACCATATTGATTATAAAATACTGGATATGTTGCAGGAGGATGCCAGAATGCCGTTGAAGGAGATTGCGGCAAAGGTATATCTTTCTTCACCGGCAGTATCTGCCCGCATTGATAATCTGGTATCAAAAGGATATATTGAGGGATTTCATGCGCAGATCAATCCGGAATTGATGGGATATCATATTAAGGCATTTATTAATCTGGAGGTATCGCCAAAGGATAAGCAGGAATTTTATCCTTTTATAAAATCCTGTAAGAATGTAGTGGAGTGTAATTGCGTAACAGGTGATTATTCGATGTTATTGGAAGTATTATTTCAGAGTACCGTAGAATTGGATCAGTTTATAGGGGAATTACAGGAATATGGGCGTACGAAGACGCTGATCGTATTCTCAACCTCTGTAGAGCACAGAGGCATTTATTTGGAATAATTTTAGGAAGGACGGATCCTGTTATGACATATGATGAACTATTTCAGTTAAAGGGATTAGAAAAAGCAAAACTCCTGGCTGGAAAATCTATTCTGAGCAGAGAGATTCTGGGAGCGCATGTAATAGAGATGACGGAGGCTCAGGAATGGGTCAAGAGAGGGGAATTAATCTTTATCAGTGGTGTTGCTTTTCAGGATCCACAGAAGGATCTGATCCATGCAATCAGGTCATTAGCCAAACGACAGGTGGCGGGAGTTGTCATAGAGGTGGGACCATATATTCCAAATGTAGAGGATCAGATCATTGATCTGTCCAATGAACTGAATATGCCACTGCTGTCTTTACCATATGAAGTATCGGTATCCGAGATCATATCGCAGATTTATTTTGATATTTACAATAAAGAGGAAGCAAATAAATCAATTGAAAAGTTTATGGCGGAGATCATATATGGTGACACACAGAAAGCATTGGAGAGGATCGAGTTATTCAAATTTGACCAGAATAAAAGACACTGTGCATTATATATAGGACTGGACTGCCGGGATGAGCAAAAACCGGAAAGAGGACAGATGGAGCAGCTTTTGTGGGCGGTCCGTATGTCATTGATACGACAGGAACAATTGTTGTATCTGCCGGAGGATGACGGAGTCGTAGCGATCTGTGAATTGCAGTATAATGAAAATATGCATCAGAGTATGGAAGAAAAACGAGCGCAGATACAGAAGAACCTCCAATTTCATGTTAAGGATGCAACAATCAGCATGGGGGTTGGAAATGCATTTGGCGGCGTGGATGCAATCAAAGACAGCGTGATGGAAGCAAAGAAAGCATATCGTGTATTACGATCCTGTCAGGTACAGCAGGGAGTACGTTATTATGATGAAATAGGTATTTACCGAATATTTTTTGACCTCAAGAGTGAAGAGGTGCTGCGTCATTTATTCCAGGAGATATTAGGTGACTTAGTGGCATATGATGAGAAAAATAATAGTGAGATGGTATATACACTGGAAAAATATCTGGAAGAGGACTGCAATATAGCAAAGACGACAGAGCAGTTGTTTTTACATAGAAATACAGTAAAATACCGAATTAAAAGAATAGAAGATATATTAGGAAAGGATCTGAAGGATGTTACGGTACAGTTTAATCTTCGGCTTGCATTTAAAATAAAAAGATATTTAATAGGATAATATGTTACCTCCGGTCGATTTTCATTCGCATGTGATATGATCGGTATCACATACTTATATACTGAATAAATACATTACTTCTTTATTAAAAATCATCAAATATTATTGACAAAAACTCAAAAGTTGCTATAGTCATAATAGGGTGAAATGGTATATAATGAGAGTCGGAATGGAGGAGAAGAAACATGCAGATTAAGAAATACGAACTGACTGAATGTGAACAGACAATTATGAAATGTATATGGGATGCGGGTGAGCCTATTCCATGTTCTAACATTATTAAGGAGTTGAAAGAAAAGTATAAGCTGGATTATAAAGATACGACTGTGTATACTTTCTTAAAGAACTTAAAGGAAAAGGGATTCATAGAATCCGAGCGTAAGGGGGTTACATATTATACACCATTACGTCAGGAAGAAGAGTACAGAGCTGAGATTTTGAGAAAGACAAACGAATTTTGGTTTAACGGATCATTAGCAGAGTATATTACAGCTTTGGTAAAGACCGAAAAATTGGACACAAGAGAAAAAGACGAAATCAAAAAAATAATTAATGAAATATAATAATATACCATGAAAATACAGCCATAAAAAGATGCTATGAAATTTTTCGCGTGTTTCATTTCAGAATCTTTTATGGCTTTTTCTTTTTTAAATATCAAAAGATCGCAATTTACCTGACAGACAAATTTTCCAACTCTTAGACGGCAGCAAAAGAAGGGGTTGTTTGTACACTGTGGACAATAGACGGTGAAATACTTTGTCTGTAGTGGACATAGCGGAATGAAAGTCAGGATGGTAGGATAAATGCATCAAAACAAAGAAGACAACCAAAGGCGGTTACAAAAATTTGCCGGGTTGTCTTCTTTTTTTGAAAGGAACGAGAGAAAGGAGTCTGATAGGAATGAGCAGTAATTTTGTAATGCCGGGGCAGATCATTTCCGGAGCAGGAGCACTGGAAGGTGAGGAAGCGAAGCAGGCGTTTAAAAAGGCGGGAACAAAAGCACTGGTTGTATCCGGAAAGGTCATGGAACGTGTAGGAAATGTTGCAAAGGTGACAAACCTGCTGGATGATCTTGGGATAGGCTATGCAGTATATACAGAGATCACAGGAGAACCAACGGATACGATGATTGAGGGTGGTTTGGAGATTTATAAGAAAGAAAAATGTGATTTTCTGATTGCAATCGGAGGAGGAAGTCCTTTGGATTCGATGAAAGCAATCGCTGCATTGGTTACAAATCCGGGAAAGATTCCGGATTATATGGGAAAGGTGATCACAACACCGGTACCTCCGATGATCGCTGTTCCAACAACGGCGGGAACCGGTTCAGAAGCAACCTGGTTTACCGTCATCACGGACAGTCAGAAGGATATTAAGATGCTTCTGAAGGGACCGGTGCTTATGCCGGATGTGGCAATCATAGATTATCGTTTTACACTGACTTCTCCAAAGTCTGTGACAGCTGCTCCGGGACTGGATGCACTGACACACGCAATCGAAGGATATACTTCGCGGAAGGCACAGCTTTTGACAGATACCTTTGCAATATCTGCCGTTAAGAGAATCTTCAAATATCTTCCGGTCGCATATGCTGACGGAAGTAATGAGGAAGCCAGAGAACAGATGGCATTGGCAGCATTGGAAGCGGGTGTCGTGATCAATAATTCATCGGTAACGATCGTGCATGGTATGAGTCGTCCGATCGGTGCATTGTTCCATGTACCACATGGCATGTCAAACGCCATGCTGTTGAAGGAATGTCTATCCTTTGCACTGGATGGTGCTTATAAGAAGTTCGCAGATCTGGGACGTGCGATCGGGGCAGCAGGAGAGAGTGAAAGTGATGAGGTAGCAGCCGGTAAGTTTCTGGATGCAGTTGGAGAGATCTGTAAAGTCTGTGAGATTCCTACATTAGAGGAATACGGCATAGATAAAGAAAAATTCTTTGCATCGATTGATAAGATGGCAGAGGATGCACTGGCAAGCGGCAGTCCTGCGAATACGGTAAAGGAAGTAGCAAAGGAAGATGTCGTTGCAATCTATAAGAAATTGTGGAACTGATATAGAAAAAAATATATAAAGGAATGGTGATTCATATGAGAGAAATGACAAAGGAAGAAATCAAGACACTGGACAAAGAGCATGTACTTCATTCATGGAGTGTACAGGGAACATTGGATCCTATGGTAGTAACAAAGGCAGAAGGAATCTATTTTTATGATGCAGATGGTAATAAATATTATGATATGAGTTCACAGCTGGTAAACTTAAATATCGGTTATGGCAATGAAAAAGTAGCGGATGCAATCGCAGAGCAGGCACATAAGCTTCCATTTATCGGACCAAGCTATGCAGTGGATGTAAAATCAGAGCTTGCAAGAAAGATCATAGAGCTGGCACCGGATAATATGAGTAAGGTATTCTTTACACTGGGTGGTGCGGATGCAAATGAAAATGCGTTAAAGATTGCGCGTCTGTATACAGGCAGAAATAAGGTATTCAGCCGTTATCGTTCTTATCATGGATCTACAATGGGTGCCGGTAACTTAACCGGTGAGCCAAGAAGATTTAACTGTGAGACAAACGGTGTATCCGGTTATATCAAATTCTTTGATCCATATATTTACAGAGAAGCAATCCGCTTTGAGAGTGAAGCAGAGGCAACAAAATTCTATCTGGCAAAATTAAGAGAACAGATCATTTATGAGGGACCGGATACGGTAGCAGCTATCGAGTGCGAGACGATCACAGGCTCTAACGGATGTATTATTCCTCCGGATGGATATCTGCAGGGCATTCGCGATATTTGTGATGAATTTGGCATTCTGATGATCTGTGATGAGGTTATGATGGGCTGGGGCCGTACCGGTGAATACTTCGCATTCCAGAACTGGGATGTAAAACCGGATCTGGTATCCTTTGCAAAAGGTGTTACCTGTGGTTATGCACCGCTCGGTGGTGTTATCGTAGCTAAGAAGATTGCAGATTATTTTGACGATCATAAACTGTTATGTGGTCTGACCTACTCAGGACATCCACTCTCCTGTGCAGCCGGTGTCGCTACATTGGATGTATATAAGGAAGAAAAACTCGTAGAAAATTCTAAGGCAATGGGTAAGATCCTGGGTGAGATCCTGGAAGAACTCAAGAGAAAACATCCATGTGTAGGTGATGTCCGTTATAAAGGACTCTTCTCCGCATTGGAGCTGGTAAAGGATAAAGAGACCAGAGAACCATTGGTAGAGTATAACAGTGATCCGACGAATATCATGGGTGGTATCATTGCTTCCTTGAAAAAGAAAGGATTCTCTACTTATTCACATGAGAACTGCATCATCGTGGCACCTCCACTGATCATCACGGAAGAGGAGTTAAGAGCAGCTATGGAGATCATGGATGAGGTTCTGACAGAAGTAGACAAAACACTTTAATAGATGTGTCCCGATAATCGGATAGGTTAAAAGTTGGACACCTGATAAATGACATATCCCCTGCAATATATGAAATCCCCTTTTCTGCTGAATGGAAAAGGGGATTTTTTTCTTTATTCTCATGAAGTTAGAGGATGTATATGATAGTATATAGCAATAGGGTTTGTATGGGTCGCGTATGAATAATAAAACAGGAGCGGATACAGTACCATAGATTCTGAAAGTGATCAAAAGCAGACGAAGTAAGGATATATCGGCAGAAATGAAATAGCAGCTGTAGATAAAATAAAGAGGCTGTACGATATGAAAAGGATAAAATATTAGAAATAGAGAACAATAAAAATGCAACATTTGTTTATAAAATGTTGCATTTTTGTTACACCCTATATATCGGTTCGAAGGTTATATTACTTTAGCCTTTTATAAAAGAATTTTACGAAAAACATCATCTTTGTCATCCTGCTCGATTCCAAGATACCGTTTGGTGATCTGGTAAGAGGAATGATTATAGATATTCATAAGCAATGCCGGTGGAACGCCCTGTTTCCAGGCGTGATATCCGAAGGTTTTGCGCAATGAATGACAACTGATACGGTCTGTCAGATGCAGTGCATCCGCTGCTTCCCGCACAATTCGCCAGGCTTGCGAACGACTGATCGGATGGTCATAATTATTGCTGGTGCAGAATAAATAGGCAGTTTGTGGTTGCCCCTGATGATACTGTGTCAATGCTTCGACTACAGCAGGGTTTAGTGCTATCCGGTTTTTCTTGCCGGTTTTCTGTTCCGTCAGATTGATATGCTCACGATAACAGTGATTTTCGCTATCATAAACATCTTTCCATTGCAATCGCAATATGTCGCTGATACGTAGTGCGGTATTCATTCCCAGAATCAGTAATAGATAGTTTCTCTTCTTTCCTTTCTTTAAGTAGTATTGTTTGAAAGCCTCTAAATCTTCTTTGTTTCTTATTGGATCAGTTACTCCCATAGTCAGGTCATTCCTTTCTTTGATTAAATTACGGTATGCCTCCATTTTGTGAAAAGAAAATAATTGATCAGTTATAGCCGATGGTCAATGGCGGATATAACGATACTTGGCACCTGCAGTTGTATACCTGAAATGCAACACACTATAAACAAGTGTTTCTATTTTAGAAAGGGAGAGGATTCTATGTTACGACTAACCGTCAGCACAGAGGAATATCTGATGATCGGTGACGATATCAAGATCGTTTTCCTGGGTGGCACAAAGAATCATCTGCGGATCATGGTGGATGCACCAAAGGATGTGGATATTTTGCGAAGCAGTGTCCTGGAGAAAATGCACCCGGAACTGGCAGGCAAAAATGTATATTATGCAGAACCTGAGACTCCGGAAAAATATCGGAAGCGAAAATCACGATAATAACACGGTGAGTCTGCTGATTTTCATTCTTTTCACATACCCTATATGTATTTGGATGTAAAGTCGGCAGAGCCTGTTTTATTATACTACAAATTTACAGAATGTGTCGTGATACGACAGAAAGTATCGGACATAAGCACCTGTCGCAAACGGATTTGTGACAGAAAAACAAGGAGGTAACTATTATGATAGTACAGCACAACATTACAGCGATGAACGCAAACAGAATGCTTGGTACAACAACAAGCGCATTGGCAAAGTCAACAGAGAAACTTTCTTCCGGTTACAGAATCAACCGTGCGGCAGATGATGCGGCAGGACTTACTATTTCTGAGAAGATGCGTAAACAGATCCGTGGTCTGGATCAGGCATCTACGAATGCGGAAGATGGTGTATCTGCAGTACAGACAGCAGAAGGTGCTTTGACTGAGGTTCATAGCATGCTGCAGAGAATGAATGAGTTAGCTACACAGGCAGCTAACGGCACAAACTCTGAGGATGACAGATCTGCAATTCAGGATGAGATCTCCCAGCTGACAACAGAAATTGATCGTGTTGCGGAGACAACAAAATTCAATGAGATTTATCTGTTAAAGGGCGATGAGAATAAAAAGAATGTATACATGAATGGTCATGATGCAGGTCTGAAAGGAACTCTGACAGATGGTGCAACAACTGCTACATTTAAAGTGGAGGCTGGAGCATTAGACGCCGGTAAGAAAGTAACAATTGGTGGTAAGGAATATACGATTGGATCAGTGGCTGCAGATGGACAGGCATTGGTTGATGCACAGAAAATTGCGGGTGGAAAAATAACTGTTAATGGAACTGAATATACTTATGATGATACAAACAGCGTATGGAAAAATGGAACAACTACTGTAACAATTGGTGGTGGTGCTGCTGGTAGTATTACAATTAAAGCAGGTGATACTGTATCGGATGGAACTAAGACTCTTACAGTTATGACAGATGCTAAAAAAGCAGATGGAAAGAATGGTTCTGATGGTGTAGATGATACAGATTCTACTGTTATTTCAGCGGCCCATGCAGTTGAATTAATGCAGGCAGAATTATTGGCAGCGAACAATATTGGAACATCTGATCAGGCAGCTACAATGGGAACAAAACCTACTTATACATCTGATGCAGGTGCAGAATTTACAATCAATAAGGGTTATGCAACCGTTGCAGATAGATTATCATTCAGCCTTCATGTAGGTTCAGATGCAGATATGACCAACAAAATTAATGTAGATATCGAGACAATGAACTCCGGATATTTAGGAATTAAGAATCTGAATGTTTCAGATGATTCTGGAAAGGCTGCAACGTATGCAATCGACGCAATTTCAGATGCAATTTCTAAAGTTTCTTCTCAGCGTTCATCTCTTGGTGCCGTTCAGAACCGTTTAGAGCATACGATTGACAACTTGGATAACGTAGTTGAGAATACAACTTCTGCAGAGTCTCGTATCCGTGATACAGACATGGCTGAAGAAATGGTTACATATTCAAAGAACAGCATCCTGCAGCAGGCTGGTCAGTCTATGCTGGCACAGGCAAATCAGGCAAACCAGGGTGTTCTGTCTTTACTTCAGTAATCAAAGTAATATGGCATAGAATCTATCAAGGCATTTTGTTACAGATACGATGGAACTTGTATTACGGTATAATATAAGCTGGTCGAAGGAGCAGTCAATTTCATTATATGGAGTTGGCTGCTCTGTTTTATTATGTAGGGGGTGAAGGATTCAACTATAAGTTGATTGCCAAAGGGAAAAAGAAAATATAAAATAAAGGTAATCAACTAAAACTTCCCACATCGTGATGGCAGTTAAAGCGGATGGAGGAATGCATGGAATTATCACAATGAAAAAACAGTTCTTGAGAGACAATAAAAAAGTATTTTTCTTCGATTTGGACAAAGGTTTTAAATGGAACCTGTTTTTGACGATTCATTTTTATGAACTTTATACAAATCATATGGAAAATCGTATGAATATATCAGGAATATAAACCGAGAATAGCAAAGCTAGCAGGAATACTTACAAGGACGCCGAAAATATATCAGATGGCGGAGAAAGGGGAGTGTGTGAAAGTGTGTAAAGCATGGCAGGAAATGGAGGACAAAGCACGTCAGGAGGGACGCATAGAGGGACGGCGTAAGAAGAAAATTCAGATAGCATAGGTTATGTTAAACAGAGAAATGCTTGATATAGAGCAGATCTCTATCTGCACAGGACTTACGGTAGATGAATTAAGGATGATAGGAAAAGAATAGTTAAATGAAAGGGAATGAAGATATTGCATAGAGTATAGCAGCTTCTAAAACTTATCTAAATTTTTATATAAGCTATTGTCAATAAAAATAATAATAGCTATACTAAGAGAAAATAGCTGTTGTATTTATAATACAGGCTTATAAAAACGAAATTTAAAAGGATGAAATGGAGGAGGAATAATAGCATGGCATTTTTTGATGATATGAAAGAGGCACTTACATCTGCAGGTAGGGATGTTAGTCAGAAGGCAAAAGAGGTTTCTGAGGTTACGAAATTGAAGTTTGACATTAAGTCAAAGGAAGACGAGCTGAATAAAATGTATATTGAGCTGGGTAAGAAGTATTACGAAATGAATAAGCAGGGTGAGATGCCGGAACAGGAGATCACACAGATCAGCACTTTGATCAATGAGATTGCAGATCTGAAAGAGGATATTTTGAAGGTTCAGGGTTCTGTCAGTTGTCCACAGTGTGGTGCGATATTACCTATCGGAACTGCATTCTGCAGCAAATGCGGTGGAAGCATCAATTCATAAAATATTTATTATATCTGTTCCGTGTGTTTGTGGTTATAAGGAATCGAATTAATTTTATATCTGTTTCAGGTGCTTATGGTCATAGGAAATCGGATCAATTTTATATCTGTTCTGTGCATTTATGATTATAAGGGAACAGATAACGAAAGGAATAAAAAGTTACAAAAAACAGGAAGTAATGGTTAGGGATGATTCAGAACCATTACTTCCTGTTTCAAAATATAAGACAACTATAAAAAATAATAAATATGTTAGAATAATAAAGTACTATTGATATAGTACAGCGTTACACTATACGATAAACCTTTGCTCCGTGAGACGGAATATGTGCGGTCAGCTCCGGCTGATAGGAAAGAGAGGCATGCTCCCAGATATCATATATTTCAGAGGCAGCAGGAATCTCGCATTCATCCATTGATACAGAGATATCAGCATCCTCTGCACCGGTGTTAAATACAGCCAGATAGTGTCCGCCCTGTTCACGAAAAGCTGTCCATACGATACGTTCTACATTCTGCTCTGTGCGTTTATATACCTGATGAGAAGAACGTGCCTGGAATAACATTTCTAAAAGGTCCTTATTTGTTAAAAGACGGAGCGTAAAGTCATCATTTTTTGTCATTTCTCCACCGATCATAAGAGGGGAGCGCATCATGCACCAAAGCGTCATCATGGTAATCTGCTCATCTTTTGTAAACTTCGTGCGGTTTGCAGGATCGTAATCTTGCAGGATTGCACCAAGTGGAAGCATGTCTGCATCCGGCCAATGTCCCGGTCCGGAGTGAGTACACCAGACTTCAGCGCGGTGAAACATATCATAAAGCTGATCCCAGTGATCCCAGAAGTCGTCCGTGATACGCCAGAGGTTTGCATATTGTTTCAGATGTTCTGCTTTTTCGAGGGGAGCAGGTCCCGGAGAAAGACTGAGAACAATCTCTCTGCCACAATGCTCGATCGCACGATAGATCATTTCTATTTCTGCTTCCGGATAATGGTTGGCGATGTCGTCTACCTTTACGTAGTCAATCTGCCATTGTGCATACAATTCAAATAGGCTGTCATAATATGCCTGTGCTCCTTCGGCATCCGGATTGATCCCGTACATATCTGTATTCCAGTGACAGATGGAATCACAGTCAGCAATCTGACGGGCGGTACGATCGGATCCAAGAATGTCTGTGTTTCTATGAACTGCCTGGCGTGGGATACCACGCATGATGTGGATGCCAAACTTTAATCCCAGTGAGTGGACATATTCTGCTAAAGGGGTAAAGCCCTTTCCATCTTTTGCAGATGGAAAACGGTTTACTGCCGGTATCAGACGGCTGTACTCGTCCATTTCTAATTCCGCAAATGGATGGTAGGCGTGATTTTCAGCGGTAGGTTCTGACCACTGGATATCTACAACCACATATTCCCAGCCATATTCTTTCAAATGTTTTGCCATATAGTCGGCGTTGGCACGGACTGTCGTTTCATTTACGGCAGCACCATAACAATCCCAGCTATTCCAACCCATTGGTGGTGTTATTGCTCTCATATTAATCCTCCGTTTTTGTGTGACTTTGGTGGTGCGATTCTCGCACTTCTTTTAAATTCCATATTAAAAACAGATTTAGTTTACCATAGAAAACAAAAAAAGAATTGAAAAATCGTGTTAAAAATTAGAATAATACGATTTGATTTTGGAAATAGTACGGAAAGAAATTGCAACAGACAAGAAAAACAAACCGGGGATAAGGAAAGCTGCTTCTATTTACTACCGGAAGGAGAAAGGTGAAATCGGAAACGGAAGCAGTGACAGAATATTTTATGAATTTATTTTAGGAAAGGCAGGATTTAATCATGAACAATCGAAAAGTGGCTGTGATCGGCTGTGGTTTTGTAGGGTCTGCAACAGCATTTTCATTGATGCAGAGCGGACTGTTTTCGGAAATGGTCTTACTGGATGTGGATCAAAAGAAGGCAGAGGGAGAGGCGATGGATATCAGCCACGGAATGCCTTTTGCCATGCCAATGAAAATCTCTGCGGGAGATTATGATGACATTGCGGATAGTGCCATTATTATAATTACGGCGGGATGCAACCAGAGACCGGAGGAGACGAGGCTGGATCTGGTAAATAAAAATATAGCAATCTATAAACAGATCATGGGAGAAATTGCAAAAAGAGATGTTGAGGGTATTCTTCTGGTCGTGTCGAATCCGGTGGATATTCTGACATATGTAGCATGGAAATTATCCGGTCTGCCGGTAAACCGGGTGCTTGGCTCCGGTACGGTACTGGATACAGCAAGATTAAAGTG
>CAUCOL010000003.1 GCA_958444395.1 uncultured Lachnospiraceae bacterium | reverse complement strand
AACCGGTTTGCAGCCTGACCCGGAAAGTCCGGGGCAGATTCCGGTCTGCCCCGAAAGAGATGTTCCGCCAGCTGCATCATTCCAGATTCAGGTGACGCGTCATATTTCCGTTTGCTACTACTAATAATATAGCAGAAATGATCAAAAGACTCAAATAATTGATACCGACGATAGCGTATACGTCCCCCAACACCATCGTCGATCCGGTCAGCATGTTCTGCAGACTATGATAACGGGCGCAATAATAAAGGAACAGTTCTGCCAGCGACAGAACCTGCAAAACAACATATGTCGCAATATATGTGATCAATGCTGTCGCATCTTTATTGGAAGCTGCCCGGTAGCCTGTCGTCAGGCAAAAATAAATCTGTATGTTAAACATCACATAAGTAGTCAGAAGATACAGAACAGCCAAAGTAACTACCAGTGGCAGATTGACCGATGGAAAATCCACCTTGATCGAATCCAGAAAAAGATGCTTCAGCCAGAAAAGATCTGCACAATAAGCAGAAAGCAGCAGGTATCCAAACACCAGATGGGTAACCAGCCAGATCATATTGGCCGCCAGCTTCGATCCGATCAGCTGGATCGGTCTGACCGGCAGCGTGTTCATCAGATATCCCTCATCCTTCAACAGATTATTTCTAAACCGTATTATATTAATCACTGTCGTCACTGCTGCTAATGCGCCCAGTCCTGCGATAAAAGCTGCAAACGTAATGCCGGATACCACCTCCAGTATGCCGGAGCCATAGCTGCGATTAAGCTGTTTTGTAACAGTTGCAATGACTGCAAATGCACCGACGATCAGATAGGTCGCCAGATAACTGTTTCTCTGTGCTTTCCATTCATATTTCATCAATTTCTTTAACATGCAAACACCTCCCTGAATAATGCATCAATTGACTTTCCTTCTTCTTCCCGCAGTACATCTGCCGGCTGGTGGATCACGATCTCTCCCTCTTTCAGCATCACGATATCGTCCAGAATCTTTTCCACATCACTGATCAGATGCGTCGTGATCAATATACTCGCTTCCGGATTATACTGCGTCAATATCGTCTTTAATATATAATCTCTGGCTGCCGGATCCACACCGCCGATCGGTTCGTCCAGCAGATACAGCTTCGCTCTGCGGCTCATAACCAGGATCAGCTGTACTTTCTCTCTAGTCCCTTTGGATAGCGTCTTGATCCTGGCACGAAGCGAGATATGCAGATCCGCCAACATCTGCTCTGCTGTCTCCCGCTGAAAGTCCTCATAAAAGTCTGCAAACAGACTGACCGCTTCCTGCACCCGCATATCTGGTGCCAGATACGTACGTTCCGGAAGATAGGAAACAATACGCTTCGTATCAACACCGATCTTCATCCCATCGATCATCGCCACACCACTGTTCTGCATCAGCAGTCCTGCCAATATCTTGATCAGCGTAGTCTTTCCACTTCCATTCGGTCCCAGGATTCCCACGATCTTTCCGCTTTCAATCTGTAGATTGATCCCATGCAGTACCGGATGTTTTCCATATGATTTTTTTAGATTCTTGCATTCAATTAACATGTTCTCCTCCTGTCTCTGATCCTTTGATCAGTCCATTTTCTGTCGGCAGCCTCATACTCTTATGTCCTTTTCCTGGCTGCTTTTTCTGCCGGCAGTTTCCTGCTCTTATGTCTTTTTCCCCGACTACTCTTTCTGCCGGCAGCCTCACACTCCTATGTTATATTCCCCGGCTGCTCTTTCTGCCGGCTGAACTCTGTAAATAACTGTGCTGCCTGTGTTACACTGTATCCCAGCGTCTCCATTCGGTCTGCAAACTCCTGCATCAGCTGTGATGCCATCTCCCTCTGCAGGCGGTCCCTCTGACCGACCTCTCCGGACACAAATCTGCCCGCCGTCCTCTGTGAAAAAACCATCCCGGCACGTTCCAGCTCTGCCAGTGCCTTTTGCATAGTATTGGGATTTACCCCTGCCTCCAGTGCAAGCTCCCGCACAGAGGGAATCTTCTCCCCCGGCTGCCAGCGTCCGGATGCGATCTGCGCCTTAAACTGCTGCACAATCTGCAGGTAGATCGGTGCATCTTCGTTAAATGTCCATTCCATCGTAACTCCTTTCCCAAAACTTTTCTGCTGTCAAAGAGCAGCTTTATTTTGTATTATTGTATTACTTGACTAATACAATAATATTTTTCTTCTAATTTGTCAACCCCCAATTTGTTTCTGTGTCCCCTAATACGCAATTCTCCTATCCAAGAGTAAAGTGGGCAAGCCCACTTTGCGCGTCACCGTACAATTGCTTATACAATCTTCCTCTGGGCGGTGATCACATTCTCGCGGAGCATATTGCCCTTTTTTACTCTGTGTTGCGTGCAATTTCCTATTCAAAAAAAGAGACATCTCTTTCTATTTCAGGAAAGAAATGTCTCTTGCTTTATTTTTATTCGATTGGATTCTTATCTTTATATGCTTCCAAAAGCATCACTTTTGTTTTTATTCCACCGTTACGCTCTTTGCAAGGTTTCTAGGCTTATCGACATCCAGACCTCTTGCAACGGATACATAATATCCAAGCAGCTGCAATGGCACAACTGCCAGACTTGCTGAAAAATGCGGATCTGTCTTCGGTACATAAACGACAAAGTCAGCGGTATCCTCGATAGAATAGTTTCCAAAGGTCGTCAGACCCATCAGTGATGCTCCACGGCTCTTGCATTCAACCATATTGCTGATCGTCTTTTCATACAGATCGGACTGTGTCAGTGAACCGATCACCAGTACACCATCCTCGATCAGACTGATCGTTCCGTGCTTTAACTCACCCGCTGCATACGCCTCGGAATGAATATAGCTGATCTCTTTCAACTTCAGGCTGCCTTCCATACAAATCGCATAATCAATGCCACGGCCGACAAAGAAAATATCACGGGCATTTGCCTGTTTGGCAGCAAACCACTGAATACGCTCTTTATCTTCTATGATCTTATCGATCTTATCCGGCAATGTCTTTAACTCCTCAATATATCCTACATACTGCTCCTCTGTGATCGTACCACGGACTCTGGCAAATTCAATCGACAGGAGATAACCGGCAATCAACTGGGCACTGTATGCCTTTGTTGTCGCTACGGAGATCTCCGGGCCTGCCATCGTATAGAATACATTGTCTGCCTCTCTGGCGATCGAAGAACCTACCACATTTACGATACCTAAGGTCTGTACTCCCTGCTCCTTTGCAAGACGCAGTCCCGCCAGGGTATCTGCCGTCTCTCCGGACTGGCTGACTACGATCACTAGATCCGTTGGGTTCAGGATCGGATTACGATAACGGAACTCCGATGCCAGCTCAACCCGTACCGGTACACGCGCCAGATCTTCCATAACATACTGTGTCACTACACCTGTATGATATGCCGAACCACAGGCTACGATGTAGATCTGTGAGATCTTCTGAATGTCTTCCTCGGTCAGTCCTACATCCGACAGATCGATCCGTCCATCCTTCATCTTAGAATTCATCGTATCCAAGATCGCCTTTGGCTGCTCATGGATCTCCTTCATCATAAAGTGCTCAAAGCCACCCTTCTCAGCAGCTTCCGCATCCCATTTGATCTCTACCAGATCCTTCTCAATCTCGTCTCCATCCAGATTGTAAAAGGTTACCTTTCCATCTGCCAAACGACCAATCTCCATATTTCCAATATAATATACATTTCTTGTATATTTCAGGATCGCCGGTACATCGGATGCTACATAGCAGTTTCCATCAGACACACCGATGATCATCGGGCTGTCTTTTCTGGCTACATAGATCTCATTTGGGTATTCCTCAAACATCAGAGCCAGTGCATAGGAACCACGGATACGTACCATCGCATGATTGATCGCATCGACCGGTGTATGTTCGTATTTTTTGTAATAATAATCTACCAGCTTTACCGCTACCTCTGTATCAGTAGAAGAATAAAATGAATATCCTTTCTTCAGAAGTTTTACTTTTAATTCCTGGTAATTCTCGATAATACCATTGTGGACACCGACCACATTGCCATCATCACTGACATGCGGATGCGCATTCGTCTCAGATGGCTCCCCGTGTGTCGCCCATCTCGTATGACCGATACCACAGGTGCCCAGTACTGCATGACCATCATCTGTTTTCTCGATCAGACCCTTCAGGCGTCCCTTTGCTTTCACAACCTTCGTCTTCGCTGTATCATCCCGGACTGCGATTCCGGCAGAATCGTATCCTCTATATTCCAATTTTGACAGACCATCCAGAAGGATCGGTGCTGCCTGCTGTTTACCAACAAATCCTACTATTCCACACATTTGCTTAATCCCTTTCTATTCATACTATGTATTAATCCACCTCATGTTCATAAAGCCTTCCTATCTGTTCAAAAGATCCCGGATAGAATGGAAAAGATCCTGCTGCAAATCTTTTCTTTCAGGAAGCGGCTCTGCTGTGTTTCAGCATCTGCACCACTCCATTAATACCCTTCATATTATCATAAAGCACCTGTTCACGCAAGAATTATTCCTCCGTTCCCTTTCTGCAGATTTCCTACAAAATCCGGAGCAGCACCATATACACAGCTGTTCCAAGCAGAATGCTTAAGAATGTATTATGTTTCCATTTGTAGCTGACCGCCACTGCCAGAACCGCCACTGCATTCGGCAGCATTTCCGTCTGCACATGCCAGAGGGCATCCTTCAGACAGTAGATGATCAAAACCGCCGTCAGTGCAATCGTAAGGATCGATGCCGTACTGCTAAGCAGCGTTACAAGCACAAACTGAAACGCCCCCGTGTAGACAGTCAGGCTGATCAACAGCGGATAATACCAGGCAAACCCGGCACTGGTCATTAGCATCCCATATGCCATCCCGAAAAACAGTTTCCAGCACAGTGAGCAGCGTGTGAATGTCGATCGGCTTTGCAATATAGCCATTCATTCCCGCCTCTCCGGCTGCCTTTTTATCTTCCTCAAATGCATCGGTGCCGCTGCCACAAACACCAGATATAATGTCGTTCTTTCCTGTATACTGCCCTCTCCTACGGAGGAAATAATCCCGATCCCCAGATACACTGCCATAAACAGATATGCAGACCCATGTACCAGCAGGCGGTTGTTATGTATCATTTTATTGGCAGCTGCAATCGCCCCAAACAAAAATACGGCAGCCAGAAATATGATTTTATTATTTTCAACATAGCATTCCGCTATTAGCTTGTCAATGAACAAAGGACAAAACCGGCGTTTTGCCCTTTGTCACTCTGTGTTGTGAGCAATTTCCTTATTTCTGAACAAAATAGCCACAGAAAACACGACAAAATCGTGATATTCTGTGGCTATGATTTTTTAAACCATGTTTTTCAGGTAATTACAGTGTGATCTGTACACTTGTAGTACCAGCTTCTGCAACTACTGTCTTGCCTTCTGCTGTTACCTTAAATGTCTTATCTGTCTTATCATAAGATACTGTGATCACATTGCCGGCTCTCTCTGCCTTGATCTCAGCGATCTTATTGGACTCGCTGTCATAGATCACAGCCTCTGCTGTCTTACCATCTTCCAGACCGTATACAACAGCCTCTGCATCCTGCAGATAATCATATACAACTGTCATCTTGTCTTCTGCATCAAAGTTACCAAATGTAACAATGCTGTTTGGACGAGCCAGGATAGGAGTCTGGAAGTAATCGCATTTTCTTGTGTAGTACTTACCTCCTGCATATGTCTCACCGGACTGGATATCAGTCCATGTTCCGTTATCCGGTACATAAAACTCTGCGATACCTTCTTCATTCATAACCGGTACGATGCAGAGGTTATCACCTAACATATACTGCTGATCCAGATATTTACAAGCTGTCTCATCAGAGAATGCAATGATCATAGAACGCATCATTGGTACACCTGTCTGATGTGTCTTATTTGCCTGAGACCACAGATATGGCATCATTCTGCCCTTCAGTACAGTGTAGTGACGCAGTACATCACATGCCTCTGTATCGCCATCCTGATCATATACCCATGGCACTCTGTAAGATGTAGAACCATGTAAACGGCTGTGTGTGGATAACAGACCGAATGCACACCATCTCTTATATACATCTGCCGGTGCTGTCGCCTCAAATCCTCCCATATCATGTGAAAAGAAGCCGAAACCTGAGGAGCACAGAGAAAGTCCGCCACGGAGTGTCTCTGACATAGCTGAATACTCTGCGTAGCAGTCACCGCCCCAATGTACAGGGAACTTCTGTCCACCAACAGTAGCACTACGTGCAAACAGACAAGCCTTATCTTTTCCGTAATATTCTTCCAATGCTTCAAATACACACTTGTTATACAGATATGTATAGTAGTTATGCATCTTGATCGGATCCATGCCGTTATAGTATTTAACCTTTGTAGGAATTCTCTCACCAAAGTCTGTCTTGATATTGTTTACACCCATATCAAACAGTTTCTTTAACAGACCCTTGAACCAGTCACAAGCCTCTGGGTTTGTAAAGTCAACGATCGCCATACCTGGCTGCCACATATCTGCCTGGAATACGCTTCCATCCAGATTCTTAATGAAGTATCCCTTCTCTTTACCGATATCGAACAGCTTCGACTGCTGTGCAATGTAGGAGTTGATCCATACACAGATCTCAAGCCCCTTGTCATGCAGTCTCTTTAACATGCCTTCCGGATCCGGGAACATATCCTTATCCCACTCAAAGTTACACCACTCATACTCTTTCATCCAGAAACAGTCAAAATGGAATACCTGAAGAGGAATCTTACGCTCTGCCATACCATCGATGAAGCTGTTTACTGTCTCCTCGTCATAGCTTGTCGTGAAGGAAGTAGATAACCACAGACCAAATGTATAAGCAGGAGGAAGTGCAGGCTTACCGGTTAATGTTGTGTAATTCTGCAGAACCTCTTCCAGATTGGCACCACCGATGATAAAGTACTCTAACTCTTCACCCGGCTGTGTAAATGTCACCTTAGATACTGTATCTGAGTTTACCTCAAAAGATACCTTATCAGAGCTGTTTACAAATACACCATAACTCTTAGAAGAGATATAGAATGGAATATTCTTATAACTCTGATCGGAACATGTACCACCATCAGAGTTCCATGTCTCAACGACCTGACCATTCTTTACAAATGGAGTGAACTTCTCACCAAAACCATAGATGCACTCACCGATATCTGTCTTTAACTGCTCACGGATATACGTACGATGTGGATCCTGTGGATAGTTGAAGAATTCATCATCTTCCTGCAGCTGCATACGTGCATTTGCCGTAAACTGGCTCTCGGAAATGATAGAAGTAGATCTCCATGCACCACCTGTCAGATGCTTATCTTTATAGTAATACTGAACATCCCAGTCATCTCCGATCTTGATAACTACTTTTGTGTCGCCTGAGATCAGCTCTACCTTATCTTCTGTACGATTGATAACCGGTGTATAACCTGTATCTTCGTTTAATTCAAATCTAGGAATATTATCTAAGCCACCCTTGTAATGTGTGATGTTCACTTTGATAATATTTTCGGATGTTGAAGAATATGTGATCTCAAGGTTTGGACCACCTAATGTCATACCACGGTTCATGACTGTGTAAGGTGTTGCCAGTACTTTGATCGAATTCTCTGTCGTCTCTACCTTGTATGCCTGAGACGCATAATTCACGCCATATCCTTTTTTGTTTAACCAAAAACCATCTGCTACTTTCATCTTGTAAACTCCTTTCTTAATACATACAGTTACCTTTTGATTCGTACTGCTGTTTATGTAACCATTATAATCCCCAAAGAAAGAATCGTCTACAATTATTAAATTGAAAACTAACACTATTTTGATATTCTGCATCCCACCGCCCTAAAAGCCAGTCTCACACTATAACAGCCCCGCCCCAAGCAACCGACTCCGCCGTCTTCTCCAGCCAGCTGTCCGGTCTACCGCCTGTGGATTTTGCCCGGTATCCTATATTGTCTGCAAAATGATGGATGAAAAATTGTCGCAGAGTATTAGGCTTTCCCAGATCAGATCTCGCCGGCGCAGAGTACGATGAATACGTGCGCAGAGTGTGTCTGAACCCCTTGCAGGAAATAACAGCAGAACTTTGACGGCACGCTTTCGCTACTTGCGTCATCGCAGCAGTGCATAAGTTTCCGACACTGAATCATTCAGTGCCGGAAACTAAGCACTGGCGGACGCAAAGTGCCGTTCAAAGTTCTGACTGATTATTCCCTGCGGGGGTGAGTTTCGCTCGAAGCACGTAATTCAAACATCGTACTCTGCGCCGGCGGGATCTTGGGAAAGACGTAAGGTACCAAGACAATTTTTCATCCTCATTTCGGCAGACATTTATTGCATTTATGCAAAATCCACAGGTGATAGCCCGGGCGGCTGGTGGGAGAAGCACGCCTTGAGCATTGTCCGGGGTGGGGCAGTTTGTGGTTGACCGGCTTTGACTGGATCAGTCTAAGGCTTTCTTAAGTACGTGCAGATTTTTCTGCATGAGTTGCAGATAGGTTATGCCATCTTGAAATTGTGCTTTTGTGACGTTATGGCAGGTGTAGAAGGTTTCCACCTTTGCATTGGTAGCTTCTGCGATTGCCTGCGCTACCTTCGGGCTGGTCAGTTCGATTTTCAGCACTACCGGCAGCTTCCGCTCCTTTACCTGATCCGTCAGATAGGCGATCGTATCGGCACTCGGTTCTGTATCACTGCTGCACCCGGCAAATGCCGCCGTATAATTCAGTCCGTATTCTCCGACAAAGTAGCGCAGCGGAAAGCGGTCACCAAATACTACATAGTGGTTTCTCGCCTGTTTCACAATATCCCGGAAGGACGTATCCAGCTTCTGCAGCCTTTTAATGTAATTTTCTGCATTTTGGGTATATGTCTTTGCATGTTCCGGATCTGCCTGACCAAGATCCTTTGCGATCTGCGATACGATCTTCTGGGCATTGACAGGCGAAGTCCAGATATGTTCATCATATTCTGCAGATGCATCCGGCATATCCGTCGGATTCCCTGCATGTTCTTCCGCGTGTGCAGGCTCTGTATCATGCGTATGGTCTGCCTGCGTATCATCGGTATCATCTGTATGACTGTGCTTTTCTTCTTTCATGCCTGCCACCTGCTCTTCTACAACTGTCTCCACATGATCCATCATGCCATCTGCGATCAGAGCTTTATTCTCAGAAGCATCCACCACCTGATCGACCCAGGTCTCCATCTCACCACCATTATAGATCAACAGGTCGGCACGTCCGATCCTGACCATATCTGATGCCGTAGGTTCAAACGAATGCGTATCCATCCCGGCCGGTACGACCAGTGACAGATCTACCAGATCTCCGGCAATCTGACGCACAAAATCATAATACGGAAAAATGGTCGTGATCACCCGGATCTTTCCATCCGCCTGCCCGTCATCACCGGATATTGCAGTGCTGCAGCCTGTCAGGCTGCCGGTCATCAGGCAGAGCACCAGACAAATGGCTGTCAGTCTGCTGCCAATGTATTTTCCGCCATTTCTTCTTTGCTTTTGCTTTTTCATCATAATCCTCGTTTTCTTTCTATTCTCTGATTCTGCTTTTACTCCATATGTCTATGATTCTTTCTGACTGTCTTTGCATCCTTTACGGCAGCCCTGCTGCCGGCAGTGCTGTTTTCCTATACGCTCCACATTCTCCTCCCTGTGATGTTCCAGGCAGGCATCACAGATGCCGTAGAACATCGTGCGGTAGGGATTGACGCGGAACTGATGCTCCTCTAATACATGCTGATATAACTCTCCCATATGACTGCAGTCCATCGGCGTGATCCCTCCGCAGTCTTCGCATTTCAGTAAAAGATGGCTCTGCTCCTCCTGCTGTGCATACTGATAGTATGCGCCACTGTTGCCATCTAATACGACCTTATGCACGATCCCCTCTTTTTCAAAACGATCCAGCTGACGATAGATCGTGGTCAGTCCGACCGCCACTCCCTGCTCTTTCAGATGCGCCGCGATCTGGCTGACCGATACGTACCCTGCCTGACTCTCTGATATAGATTTTAATATAGCTGCCTGCTGCTTTGTATGATATGTTTTGGCGTGATTCACAACCAGCCCTCCTCAATTTGAAAATCATTTTCATATTATATCTTCATTTATGAAAATGTCAAGAGACTGCCCAAAAAACCATTGAACGATTTATCAACAAATTACATTAAAGTTGATCAGATCAAACCCTGCAAAACAAAGCGGGCTTGCCCACTTTGCGCGTCACCGCACAATTGCTTGTGCAATCTTCCTCTGTGCGGTGATCGCATCCTCGCAAAGCGTTATTTTACATTATAGGAAACGACACAAGTTTCCTATAATGTAAAATAATTGCTCCTGCAATAAATGATTCCTTACATTTCAAAGATTCATTTACTACAGGAGCAATTATCCTTCTAAAATAAATTTTATCCGATCACACGCCAGGTCGTTCCCTCACGCGTATCCTTAATCTCTACACCTTTTGCTGCCAGTTCATCACGGATCGCATCCGCTCTCGCAAAATCTTTTGCCTTTCTGGCTTCCTGGCGTTCTTTTATCTTTTCTTCTACGAAAGCCGCCAGTGCATCATCGACATCGGCTGTTTCCTCCGGTACGCCGGCGGTCAGATTCAGGGAAAGCACCCGGTCAAAATCTTCGACCAGATATCTCTTCGATGCATCATTCATATCTGCTTTCAATACATCATACAGCACGGTCAGTGCCTGCGATGTATTCAGATCATTTCCCATTGCCTCCGCAAAAGCATCCTGAAATGCGGCGATCTGTTCCTTCTGCAGTTCTCCCTCCGTACCCAGGGAAGCAACACGTTTCAGCAGCTTCTCATAAGCAGTCTTTGTGTTGTCCAGTACATCATACGTAAACAACAGCGGTTTACGATAATGTGACTGTAAACAGAACAGACGATAGACCAGTGGGTTATATCCTTTGCTCTCCAGTAAGGAAACCGTCAGGAAATCTCCCTTTGATTTACTCATCTTACCGGATTTATCATTCAGATGCTGTACATGGAACCAGTAATTGCACCATTTATGTCCCAGATACGATTCACTCTGCGCGATCTCATTGGTATGATGTGGGAAGATATTATCCACGCCGCCACAGTGAATGTCCAGATATTCCCCCAGATGCTTCAGGCTGATGCAGGAGCACTCAATGTGCCATCCCGGATAACCTACGCCCCACGGGCTGTCCCACTTTAATTCCTGGTCGTCAAATTTGGACTTTGTAAACCACAGTACGAAATCGGTTTTATTCTTTTTATTGGCATCCTCTTCTACATCCTCACGCACGCCAACCTGCAGTTCTTCCTCATTCTGATTGGATAAGACATAGTATTCTTTTAATTTGCTGGTATCAAAATAGATATTTCCACCGGCTTCATAGGCATAGCCCTTCTCCAGCAGTGTCTCGATCATATGGATAAATTCCGGGATGCAGTTTGTCGCAGGCTCTACGATCTCCGGCTTCTTAATATTCAGCTTATCACAATCGGTAAAGAAAGCATCCTGATAAAAGCGGGCAATCTCCATAACCGTCTTATGCTCTCGCTTTGCCCCTGCAACCATCTTGTCTTCTCCGGTGTCCGCATCGCTGCTTAAGTGTCCTACATCTGTAATATTCATACAGCGTTTTACTTCATAACCGGCGTAGCCCAGATATTTTTCCAATATATCTTCCATCATGTAGCTGCGCAGATTTCCAATATGCGCAAAATGATAAACCGTCGGTCCACAGGTGTACATTTTCACCTTGCCCTCTTCTCTGGATTGAAACGGCTCCACCTTTTTGGTCAGTGTATTATAAATAGATAATTCTCGCATCATTAACCTCTTTTCTTCTCCTGCTGCCTTTTTATTTCACAATAATTCAAAGTTTCTCCTTTTATTGGTCATAAACACAGGATAACTCATGCTTTCCTTCCATATGGTACAGGATTTTCCCGCTTTGCGCAAGCCCCTGCCCCAAGATGTTTTTTCCGGTTCTTCCTTTTTTCCCAGCATCATAACCTCCCAGTCAAAAGGTTGTCCCTCCGTGCTGTTATCAAACCGGATCACTGCATCTGTCCCTACGTCAGGCGTCCGGATTGATCTGATCAAACAGGGCACCCTCTGCAAAGCATTCTGTCCACACCTGTTCCCAGCCGCCCAGATCCTCGATGGAAAACACCTGTGCTGACTCCGTGAACTGACCGGCATACTCCTGCATCACCTGTTCATTTACCGGGCGCAGATAATTGTCCGCTGCCAGTCTCTGTGCCTCATCGGAATACAGATACTGTATATACCCGTTCGCTTCTTTCGTTACCTGATCTTTCCCGGCAGTCTGATCCAGCACAGCGACAGCCGGCTCTGCCTGCACGCTGACGCTTGGTGTCACCAGTGTGTAATCATCCGGATATGCCTCCAATGCCAGATATGCCTCACTCTCCCAGGTGATCAGTACATCTCCCTGTGCATTCTCCACGAAACGATCCGTTGCCTGCCGCCCGCTCTCATCCATGTATAAGACCCGGCTGTACAGCTTCTTTAAGAAATGCGTGATCTTCGCCGTATCTCCCCGGTAATATTGCTTTGCATACGCATATGCTGCCAGAAAATTCCACCGTCCCATGCCGGACACCGTCGGATCCGGTGTGATCACTTCGATCCCCTTGCGTACCAGCTCGCCCCAGTCTGTGATTTTCTTTGCTTTCTCTTTACGAACCAGCAGCACCACATGCGAAGTAAATGGAACGGCTTGATTGGCATCCCGGCTGTCCCAGCCGCTTTTTACCATGCCTGCCTGCTCCAGCTGCTGCATAGCATGTGCATCCGGCAAAAGTGCCATATCTTCCCCGGCATCCTTCTCCATAGCTTCTGTCAGACTTCCTGCTCCGCCATACTGCTGTCCAACCTCAATATTCTTTCCTGTCTCTTCCTTCCAATGTGTTTGAAATAATTCATTATACGATGTCAGAAATTCTCTGGATGCATCATACGCTGCCATCGTAATCTGTGTCACCTTCTCTTTGTTTTCTACATCTGTCTTATTCTTTTTGGAACATCCGGTCAATACCATGCTCCCCGCCATGATCACTGTCATAAAGACAGCCACTATCTTCTTAATCATATTTCTCCCCCTGCATTCCTTCTGTCGCATTCTTTCTTTTCATGCGGCAAAAAGGCAATTGTTTGCATAAATTTTGTTTTTTCCCTGCGGGCATATTTCCCTAGATAGTATACCATACTTGTACGGGCTTGTGAAAAAAAGAAATGGATGCATAAAATCAGACACCGGGACACATTCTATCGGTAACAACAGATCAACGCAGAAGCAGACAAAGGAAACCGAAGCGGCAGGATAACACCTTTTGTCTGCCCGTGTTTTTAACGCAGCTGACTGCAGATGGGAGATTAGTGTGAAAAATACTGCCGATGCATTATTTTTCACACGGCTATTTGTGCCGCAGGCGTCACAAAGTAGCACTGATCGCAGATTCAAATTTGATATTTGAATCGCGATTCCTTCGACGACAAGCGTCTGCGGAATGGAGATTAATATGGAACATAAAAAGAAAAAAATAGAGGTAAAAACACACGATGATATCTATCTTCTCCCCAGATCCGAACAGGAGAAGTGGGAGATCGCCGAAGAACTCGGACTGTTTGACAAAGTTATCCAGACAGGCTGGAAATCCCTGACCGGCAGGGAAAGCGGGCGGATCGGCGGGATCCTCGCCGCCCGCCACAGAAAATCAGACCGGAAAGACACACAGATGCCGGGCTAGACATTTCGAAAACATAGATATATAATAATATGCCAGTAATTTGCGCCGGAATCTTCGCAGTACGTTTCTGCCCGCTACCCCGGTTCCAACAAGCGAACAGGAAAGGATATAAGCATATGGAATTATTTCAATTACGATATTTTATGGCTGTCGCACAGTATCAGCATATGACCAAAGCAGCTGAAAGCCTGCACATCGCCCAGCCTGCCGTCTCCCAGGCGATCCGCCATCTGGAGGAAGAACTGGATCTTCCTTTGTTTGACCGGGAGAACCGCCATATTACGTTAAA
The DNA here is from genome assembly GCA_958444395.1 of uncultured Lachnospiraceae bacterium. Classification (GTDB taxonomy): domain Bacteria; phylum Bacillota; class Clostridia; order Lachnospirales; family Lachnospiraceae; genus Jutongia. The sequence goes on along the minus strand of CAUCOL010000003.1, from coordinate 2,835 downwards.
TGCATCCGGTAAACTCCTGCAAAAAAGACTGACTCCTCTTCTGACAGAGTTAGATGCTCTTCCGGATGAATTAAAAGAAGCCGCACTGCAGGATCAGCCTGTCATTCATCTGAACCTGCGCTCTGCGGCTACTATGATCACGAACAGCATCATTGCATACCGTTCGATCCATCCGGAAGTTAAATTCAAATTATCACAAAAACCGGCAGATCCAACTGCCGACTATCTGATCTCTGCGATCCGCTGGGATGAGGAACTCCTCTCCTCGCAGCAGCCACTGTTCACCGAGAACTTTTATCTGGCTGTGCCGGCAGATTCCCGCTTTGCTTCTCTCCCGTCTATCCATCTGGAGGATACCCGTGAGGAGCCATATATCAGTCTGGAACGTGACCGTCCCGTGCGTGCTATCTGCGACCAGTTCTGCCAGAACGCCGGATTTGAACCAAATATCATCTACGAGAGTGATAATCCGGAAGCCGTGCGGAACCTGATCGCTGCCGGTCTGGGCGTCGGTTTCTGGCCACAGTATTCCTGGGCACTCCCCGACTCCAAGCATGTACGCCTGATTCCGATCAAAAGTCCTGTCTGCCGCCGCCAGATCGTTACAACCATTTCGGAGAACGGAAAGCACAACCCAGCGATCGCAGAATTTCATTCTTTCCTGAATAAATGGGTGCAGGAGGCAACATACCACCAACACCCGGTGTGGAAATAATCACACCTTCATATCGTCCTTGCTGCTGTAGCGCAGACGGGACATCGCACGCGCCAGAGACGCCTGGGACATATAATATTCCTGTATGCTCTGTTTCTGACGCAGCTGCTCCTGTGCACGCTCCTTTGCTTCCTGCGCTCTCCGGACATCAATTTCTTCCGGATGCTCTGCTGTATCTACCAGTACACTGACACGGTTATTGATCACCTGCGCAAATCCATTTCCGACTACACCGGTGATCCACTCTCCATCCGGCGTCTGGATCTTAAGCTCTCCGACTGCTACAGCAAACACCATATTTTCATGATGTGCCTGGATCGCTTTTTTACCGTCTTCCAAAGGCAGTATCACCTGCAGACATTTTCCCTGATAAAACACCTTATCGCAGGCTGTCACATTCAAATAGAACGTATTCATTACTGCACACCTGCCTTTCTTTTACTGCTCCTGACCTGCCTTTTCAATGACCTCATCAATCGTTCCCACATTGAAAAATGCCTGTTCCGGATATGCATCCATCTCGCCGTCAATGATCATCTTAAAGCCACGGATCGTTTCCTTCAATGGAACATATTTTCCTTTTACACCGGTAAATGTCTCTGCCACATGGAATGGCTGGGAAAGAAATCTCTGGATCTTACGGGCACGATATACCGTCACCTTATCCTCTTCGGATAACTCTTCCATACCAAGAATAGCAATAATATCCTGCAATTCTGTATATTTCTGGAGAATCTCCTGTACCTTACGGGCTGTCTGATAATGTTCCTTTCCTACGATATCCTCTTCCAGAATACGGGAGTTTGACTCTAACGGATCAACCGCCGGATAAATACCCTGCTCAACAATCTTTCGGGACAGAACCGTCGTTGCATCCAAATGGGCAAAAGTCGTTGCCGGTGCCGGATCTGTCAGATCATCTGCCGGTACATATACTGCCTGCACAGAAGTAACCGAACCATTCTTCGTCGAAGCGATACGCTCCTGCAGTTCACCAACTTCATTTGCCAGTGTCGGCTGATAACCGACGGCAGACGGCATACGTCCGAGAAGTGCTGATACCTCAGAACCAGCCTGTACATAACGGAAGATATTATCAATGAAAAGCAGCACGTCCTGATGCTCTTCATCACGGAAATATTCTGCCATCGTCAATCCCGTCTGTGCGACACGCATACGTGCTCCAGGTGGCTCATTCATCTGTCCAAACACCAAAGCGGTCTTATCCAGTACACCGGATTCCTTCATCTCTGTCCAGAGGTCATTTCCCTCACGGGAACGCTCTCCCACACCGGTAAAGATCGAATAGCCGCCATGCTCTGTTGCAATATTCTGGATCAGTTCCTGGATCAGCACCGTCTTACCGACACCGGCACCACCAAACAGACCGATCTTACCACCTTTTGCATAAGGGGCCAGCAGATCGATTACCTTAATTCCTGTTTCCAGGACCTCTACTGCCGGGCTCTGCTCGTCAAATCCCGGTGCATCTCTGTGAATGCACCAATGCGGTTCATCCTTCAGAGATTCCTGTCCGTCGATCGTATCTCCCAGCACGTTAAACAAACGTCCCAGTGTTTTCTCTCCGACCGGCACCTTGATGCCACTGCCGGTAGCTGTTACTTCCATATCTTTATGAAGACCTTCGCTGGACGCCAGCATGATACAGCGAACCGTATTATTACCGATATGCTGTGCTACTTCCATGACGCAGCGTTTTCCGTCATTGTCCACTTCCAGTGCATCTTTGATAAAAGGAAGATCGCTGTCTTCAAATTCAACGTCTATGACAGGGCCTGATACCTGTACTATTTTTCCCTTCTTCATAAACAATACCTCTGCCTTTCCTGTTATTTCTTACGCTTCATTGCCTTTGCGCCGCCGATCACCTCGGTTATCTCCTGTGTGATCGCTGCCTGGCGTACACGATTATACTCGATGGATAACCTCTGCAGGATCTGTCTTGCACTGTCCGTAGCAGACTGCATCGCCATCATACGGGAATTATGTTCACTGGCATAAGACTCTACCAGCGCACCATAGATAAATCCATTCACATAGTTTGGAACCAGCTGTTCCAGGATCTGATCCCAGGATGGCTCTGCTTTCAATTCCTCCTG
>CAUCOL010000002.1 GCA_958444395.1 uncultured Lachnospiraceae bacterium | reverse complement strand
TGGCAAAGATTGTCTACTACAATGGATTTTTTCTGGGAACTCCATTTTGTCTTGGATACTTTTTACTGAGACCATTTATTTTTTCAAAACTTATAAAACATCTGTTATAATCTGTATCCGGTATAGAGAAATCAATCTGCTCTTTTACCTTACAGTTCAACACCTTTTGTGCATGAGCAGACTGTTCCAGTTCATCTTCCGCTAATGCAGATTTATATGAAATGAATAAGCCATTCTTTTTTACAAATGGAATGCAATATTCCAAAAGGACAGACATATTTGCTACCGCTCTTGAAACACAATAATCATATTGCTCGCGATATATGCTGTCTGATCCCATTTCTTCCGCTCTGCCATGAATTGCCGTAATGTTGTTAAGATCACACAGATCACACACCTCACGGATAAAACGGATTCTTTTATTCAACGAATCCATCAAAGTAAATTCTACCTTCGGACACATTATTGCCAAAGGTAATCCAGGGAAACCAGCCCCCGTTCCTACATCTATCACCCTGTCCTCTGCTTTAAAATCAATATATTTTAAAATATAAATACTATCAATAAAATGTTTTAAAACAACATCTTTCGGATCCGTGATTGCTGTAAGATTCATCACCTTATTTACTTCTATCAAATGCTCATAAAAAATCTGAAACTTCTTAACCTGTTCATCGGAAAGTTCTAATCCGGATGCGGAAGCAATCTGTTTTAAATAATCTACCATACTATTCCTCATTTCTAAGCGACTTGTTACGAAGATGTAAAGAAAAATTTGCATAGGAAAATTTTTCTACCAACATGGTTATTTGCCTTCGCTCAGAAGCAAACAGCCAGCCCTTACTTATATGGGCTTGTATAAAAATACTGCATCAGCAGTATTTTTACAAACCATTCTCCGTTCTTATGAAACAGTTGCTTTAAACTTTTCAAGATATACAAGCAATACCGATATATCTGCCGGAGATACTCCCGATATACGCGAAGCCTGTCCTACAGATTCCGGACGAATATCCTGCAGCTTCTGTACAGCCTCTTTTCGAAGGCTGTTTACCTGTGTATAATCAATGGTTTCCGGTATTTTCTTATTTTCCAGTTTTTTAAACTGTTCCACCTGACTCATCTGTCTTTTAATATATCCTTGATATTTTAATTCTATATTCACCTGCTCAGTAACATCAGCCGGAAGTTCCGGACGATTTTCATCAATCGGCTCCAATATGTCATACGATAATTCCGGACGCTTTAATAATTCCGCCAGAGTAATTCCCGACTGCAATGGTGTACTATTATGCTCAGCAAGCAGCTTTTGAACATTTTCTCTTCCGCCGACAGACGTATTCTCCAGACGTTCTATCTCCTCTTTGATCAGATGCTCCTTGTGTATCAGGCGGTCATACCGCTCCTGTGATATCAAACCGACACGATATCCTATTTTAGTCAAACGAAGATCCGCATTATCCTGTCGTAAAAGCAGGCGATATTCTGCACGTGACGTCATCATACGGTAAGGTTCATTTGTTCCTTTTGTGATGAGATCATCAATCAATACACCAATATATGCCTGTGAACGGTTTAACACCAATGGTTCTTCTTTTTTCACAAACCTGGCAGCATTAATACCGGCGATAATTCCCTGTGCAGCTGCTTCTTCATATCCTGAGCTTCCATTTGCCTGTCCTGCACTGAAAAATCCATGAATCGTTTTAAACTCTAAAGATGGTTTAAGCTGTGTCGGATTAATACAATCATATTCAATCGCATAGGCATTTCGAACGATTGTCGCATGTTCCAGACCCGGCACAGAATGATACATACGATACTGAACATCCTCCGGCAGAGAACTGGACATACCACCGACATACATTTCATTCGTGTAGTTTCCCTCCGGCTCCAAAAAGACCTGATGTCTCTCTTTATCAGCAAAGCGTACTACCTTATCCTCTATAGATGGGCAATATCTTGGTCCGGTTCCTTTGATATTTCCGGAGTACAATGGAGAACGATCAATATTGTCCATTATAATCTTATGCGTTTCCGGATTTGTATAGGTCAGCCAGCAGGATATCTGTTCTCTTTCTAATTCTTCCTGTGTATTTGTAAATGAAAAAGGTATAATTTTATCATCACCCTTTTGCTCTTGCATTTTAGAGAAATCAATGGTTCTCTTATCTACACGCGCAGGCGTTCCTGTCTTAAAACGACGTACTTCAATCCCCAGCTTAAGTAAGGAAGCAGTCAGATGATTTGCTGCGGATAAACCATTTGGTCCGGTATACTGGCTCACCTCACCATAGATACATCTCGCCTTCAGATATGTTCCTGTGCACATCACAGCTGCCTTACAGGGATAGATTGCATCGGATGTTGTTTTTACTCCGATCACACTGTTTTTTTCAACCAATACCTCCGCTACTTCTCCCTGTTTAATCACCAGATTATCTGTATTTTCCAAAACCTTACGCATCGAACGGCTATAATCCTTTTTATCAGCCTGAGCACGCAGAGAATGAACAGCAGGACCTTTTGATTGATTTAACATTTTAGTTTGTATAAATGTTTTATCAATATTTTTTCCCATTTCACCACCCAGGGCATCCACTTCGCGCACAAGATGTCCCTTCGAACTGCCGCCGACATTTGGATTACACGGCATCATTGCAATACTGTCCACGCTTACTGTAAATACTAATGTTTTCATTCCTAATCTTGCACTCGCCAATGCTGCCTCACACCCTGCATGCCCGGCACCAATTATCACAACATCATAACTTTCATACGTATAAGACATGATTTTCCTCTTTTCCATTTCTGTATTATTTACCCATGCAAAAATCTTTAAATATCTTGTTTACCAAATCTTCCGAAGCCGTTTCACCATTGATCAGACCTAATTTTTTATAGGCATCCATCATATCGATCGTGTAGAAATCCTCCGGCATACCATCCTGAATCGTCTGACAGACCTGCTTCAGACTGACTACCGCTTCTTCCACTGCCTGTTTATGTCGTATACTGGTCAGATATACCTGGTCATTATACTGTATATCCCCTTTTAGGAAGGAATGCTGTATATAATCCTCCAACTGTTTCAGACCATCTTTTGTTTCATTAGAAAATAAAATAACATTCCACGGAAGCACTTGTTTTACTTCCGCATCATGCACAACCATCTGCAGATCAGATTTGTTTAATAATACAATACCCTGTTTTTCACGAATTAATTGGATGATCCGATCATCCGCTTCATCCATCGGCATACTGGCATCGATCATATATATAATAAAATCTGCTTTATTAATATAATCAACTGCCTTATTTACCCCCATGTTCTCGACCACATCTTCCGTGTCATGAATACCGGCGGTATCGATCAGATTCAGTATAATATTTCCAAGAGCCACCTTTTCTTCCAGGACATCTCTGGTTGTTCCGGCTATTTCCGTTACAATTGCACGATCCTCATCCAGCATCAAATTCATCAAAGAAGATTTTCCGGCGTTTGGTTTTCCCACGATTACCGTATTAATACCTTCTGATTTCATTCTGCCATCATCAAAATTTTCCAGCAGCTGTTCTAACCGGTGAACTTCTTCCTGCGTCTCGTCCAGGAGTTTCTCTGCATATCCATCCAGAGAAATGTGCTCCGGATCATCCAGGGCTGCTTCTATATATCCAAGATTATGCAGGATTTTCTGACGGATTTCTTCAATATATCCGGATACCGTTCCCTCCAGCTCATTTACAGCACTATGCAATGCAAAATCATTCTGCGAACTGATCATCTTCATTACGGCTTCAGCCTGTGACAGATCAATTCTTCCATTCAGAAAAGCACGTTTTGTAAATTCACCCGGTTCTGCCAGCCGCACCCCACACTGTAAAAGATGTTCCAATATTTTCTTAACTACAAATGAACCACCATGTGAATCAATTTCCACAACATCTTCCTTCGTGTAACTACTGGGTGCTTTCATCACCAAAACCATGACTTCATCCAATATATTTTCCTGTTCATCAACGATAAACCCATATTGAATCGTATGAGAATCTTTATGCACAAAATACTGCTCGTCCCACTCTGTTTCTTCGGACCTATTCTTTATATACGATTTTGTCCTGAAGATTCTGCCGGCTTTCACAAGAGCATCCTCTCCACTGATCCTGATAATGCCTATGCCGCCGCCCATTCCACTGGCAATGCCAGCGATCGTATCCTGCTCCATTCCATATCTCCTTCATTCATGAATAATTAATAAAGAGAAAAAGAGGCTGATATCCAGCCCCTTTCCATGCTCTGTTCTCTCATTCTCAATCAAGCATTTACTGACTGAACAAGAATTATTAATCTTCTGCTGTATCTGAGGTATCTTCTGCTTCAGATACCTCAGACTCTCTTTTATCATAATGCTTATTATAAGAACTATAACGTTTTTTATTATATCCACCATTTCTATTATATGGCTTGTTTCCATAAGAATATTTACCACGCTTCTCATAGCCTGTATCCACACCCGGCTTCAGCGTAATGACTACCTTACGATATGGCTCTTCACCCTCACTGTGTGTCTCTACGTATTTATCATTCTGAAGCGCAGAATGAATCACACGACGCTCATATGGATTCATCGGCTCAAGATAAACCGGACGGTGAATTCTCTTTACTTTATGTGCAAGATTTTTTGCAAGATTTTCTAATGTCTCTTTTCTTCTTGCTCTGTAATTCTCTGTATCAAGTTTAACCTTCATATAGTCATCCGTGTCTTTATTGATGACCAGACTTAACAGATACTGCATAGAATCCAATGTAGCTCCACGCTTTCCGATCAATACTCCCATCTGATCTCCACTCAGTTCTACATTCATAACATTCTCGATCTCATCAATCTGAATTTCAATATTTGCTTCAATTCCCATTGCATCAAATACCTTCTTTAAGAAGTTCTCTGCCTCATCACTCAGAGAAAACTTCACCTTTACACGGATTAATGCAGGACGACTGAATAATCCAAGAATACCGGAAGACTCTTTTTCGATCACTTCGTATTCTACTTTATCGCTAGTTGTATTCAACTGTACCAACGCATTTGTTAATGCCTCATCTACTGTTTTAGCAGAAAATTCCTTCCATTCAGACATAATCTCCTCCATTTCTACTGCCCGAGCAGTACTTACCTTTCACTTATACATTGTTTCACCCACAACAATGTTATTTATCCTCTTCACGCTTCATCATATTAGCATAAGCAGCAATACTTCCCTCTTTATATTTCGTATTCTTCGCTTTCTGAACCGGCGCAATCTTCTTCTTAGATGCAGAAGCACTGACACTCTGCTTACTCTTTGATGCATTATTTGATTTCGTTTTATTCGTATTTGGATCAAGGTTTGCCGTTTTCATCTTAGCAGCTCTCTCCAACACAGACGTATCCTGACCAAGCCGTTCCAGCTTCTTCTTTGCTTTTTCCGTATTCTTCTTAATTTCCTCATCCATATCAATATGATCAAAATACAGATTCAGGAACAGACACTGTATGATACGGAACACGTTACCGGCAATCCAGTAAATACCAACACCGATTGGGAACATCAGACACATTGCACCCGTAATAAACGGCATGAAGTTATTCATCATCTTCATAGACTGCATCGTAGGATTTTCTTCCGCAGAAGCATTATTCTGCGGAGTAGAAGCCATACTGAGCTTTGTGCTGATAAACTGTGTAATGATCGATAAGATCGGAATGACAACACTGACAGACTTAATAGCCGGTGTATCTGCGATATTTAACCCAAGAAATGAGTTAATATGCATCGCTTTGTTTGCCGTAGTATTTATAATCGTAGCAAAATCCGGATATTTTGCAGCTAATGCATCCCATCCGCTTGAATTAAACTGTGCCAGAACATCAATATAATAATTGATATTTTTTGCATCAGTCTGTGCACTTTTAACAGCCTCTGTTACTACATAGGTTGCTGTCTTAATATAATCCTTACCTGCCAGTACATCTACACTGACACCAGCTTTCTGCAGTGTCTCCGCTAAGTTCTGATATATATCATATACCTGTGGTACATAGGCCGGTATATTATAGATAACACGATACAATGCAAATAAAATCGGAAATGTGATCAGCAACGGAAGGCATCCACTGGCAGGACTCACTCCATATTTCTGATACACAGCCTGTGTCTCTAAAGACATCTTCTGCTGTGAAGCCTGATCCTTCTTATTCTTATATTTATTCTGAATTGCCATCAATTCAGGATTCATAACAGCAGATAATTTAGCAAACTTCTGCTGTTTAATCTGCATTGGAAGCATGATTGCATTCACAATGAACGTAAATAAAATAATACATATTCCAACATTTTGTATTCCAACTACAGACAGTGCTGCATATAATGCCTGTAATATATAACCCAGTAATCTGGCAATAGGTCCTAATATAGCACCCTGATATGTTGTCAACATAACATCCATCATCATTTCAAATAGTCCTCCTCGGGCTTAATATTCTTGCAGACCACAAATTGTCTGCAAACACTGACTTTTCCAGTCATGGCACAGGATCATAGCCACCCTTCGCAAATGGATGACAGCGTAAAATACGTCTAACAGCTAAAAAACTCCCCTTGAAAAAGCCGTACTTGTCCAAAGCCTCAATCGCATACTGCGAACAGGTTGGAGTATAAATACAAGTACCTCTTCCTTTTAGAGGAGATAAGTATTTTCGATATACATTTATAATAAAAATCAAACCACGTTTCATTTTTTATCATCTCTTTAAAACATCGTGCTTCTTTCCCATGTGTAATAAAGCACTTTCAATATCCTGATACTTTTTGCCTTTCGTGGTATTTCTGGCAATCACCACTATATCATATCCTGTCTCAAAACACTCTTCATTCAGTCTGATACTTTCTCTGATCAATCTGGTAACCCTATGCCTCACAACACTATTTCCAACTTTTTTACTTACTGTTATTCCAAATCTGTTATTATCCTGGCCATTTTTTAAAACATACATAACCAGATACTTATTGGCATAGGATTTACCATGATGATACACATTCAAAAATTCAAAATTGTTTTTAATCGAAATAAACACGATAAAACCCTCTAATAAAGCAACACTTTATAATAGAAGAAAAGGTCACATAACTGCGACCTAAGCGGATAATTTATGTCTTCCCTTTGCTCTTCTGCTTGCAATTACTTTTCTTCCATTTGCTGTCTGCATTCTCTTTCTGAATCCATGAACTCTGCTTCTGGATCTTTTCTTAGGCTGAAATGTCATCTTCATAATCAATTACACCTCCTTAAAAATTATAAATACGCAAAATCACGTGTATCTCATATTATATTAGCAAACCTTTTATTCGTCAAGTAGAAATTCCAGTTTTTTTATGTATTTTTTTGCCGTAAAGCCTTTAAAATCAGACCTTTTGACTTACTATAACTTAAATTTAATACTATATATTCGTATTATTTTTCTTTTTCCCCCATTTAGATACAATATCTTGTTATTTCGCAGCTGCAGCATATATTTTCAAAATCAGAATCAAAATTCCGAATATAGAAATTGTTTAAAGAATCTGGAAAATTTTTAAATCTAAATCCTATTTTTCTCCCTTTTCACTCCTTATCCACAATACTATCAACATTTTTCATTATCCACATTTCTCTGTTGATGATTCTTCTGCCTCAAAACAGAGATCATTATAATAGGTAGAAACTCATTTTGTTCTATTCCTGTCTTATTATTCACATTTCCATTATACACACATCTTTTATCAGATTTCACTTTTTGCTTGTCCCTTGTTTTTTGGGCATCTACTCATGTAGATAGAATATATGTTCTCATGTTAGTTATGAACATTTTGTGGATAACTTGTGGATAAAATCACATTTTTATGGATTTATTTTCACAAAGTTATCCACAATTGTCAAAAACTCCGCTTTTATGCCTGCTGACAGAGTTATCCACATAATTCACATAGTTTTCCACAATTTAAATTCTCTGTGTGGATGAATGTGTACTATTCCTGTCTCCCCATCCTTTCCACTACATGAGAATTTTTGCATTTAGCTTGTATTTTCGCCGTATTTGATATAAAATATACTTGGTATGATGTGGTATATGCGGCCTGTGCATTTAGGTCGTTATCAGGGCATTTATCCACATCAGCACGGTTTTATTTATTATGACATGAAATGGGGTATATCAGATTGGACAATGTAATTTACGAAAAATGGGATGAAATACTGGAGAATTTACGTATTAACTATGAAATCTCTGAACCGGCTTTTAATACTTTTATCAAAAATTTAAAAATATATTCCATTTCGGGAAGTAAACTGACCATCCTGATCGATGATGCACGTATCGGAAGCAACAAAAGCTTCATTGAAAAGAGATACAGCACCTTTCTACAGGTGTCTATTGAAGAAATTACAGGAGATCACTATGAGCTTTCTTATATTTCTCAGAATGAGATAGAAGAAATGAAGCCTGAGAAGAAGATGCCAAATGCTGATTTTTCCTCACGCAGTCATTTTACGATCAATGAAAACTATACCTTCGATACATTTGTAGTCGGAGATAATAATGATTATGCACATGCTGCCTCTTTAAAGGTGGCAGAACAGCCGGGTACGATCTATAACCCACTGTTTATCTATGGTGGTGCAGGACTTGGCAAAACACATTTAATGTATGCCATTGCCAATTATATTTTAGACCACGATGATACACAGCGCGTAATGTATGTAACCAGTGAAACCTTTGTCAATGAGATTGTCGAAGCAATCCGTGATAAGAAGGGCGATGGTTCCAATTCTATGCAGGAATTTCGTAACAAGTACAGAAATGTCGATGTACTTCTGATCGATGATATCCAGTTCATTATCGGAAAAGAAACCATGCAGCTGGAATTTTTCCATACATTTAACCATCTGTTTGAATCTCATAAGCAGATTGTTATCTCCTCTGATAAGCATCCTGCCACGATGAAAACACTGGAGGAACGTCTCCGTTCCCGTTTTGAGATGGGCTTAACGGTTGACATTAAGCCACCTACTTATGAAACACGTATGGCTATTTTGCGCCGCAATGTACAGGAGCAGCAGATTTCCATTGATGACAGCATTCTGGACTATATTGCTTCAAATGTATCATCCAATATCCGTGAGCTTCGCGGTGCTATTACAAAAGTTATTGCGTTCTCCAAACTGCGTCATAGAGAGATTACAATGGATCTTGCTAAGGATGCCTTATCTGATATGATCAGTCCAAATAAGAAACGCGAGATAACGATAGACTACATTATTGATACAGTAGCGGATCACTTTTCTATTACACCAAATGATCTTACATCCACGAAACGTACCAATAATATTGCACATCCACGCCAGATCTGCATGTACCTTTGCTGTGAACTTACCAATAATTCACTGCAGGAGATCGCAACACATCTGAAGCGTAAGGATCATTCTACGATCATTCATGGTCGTAACAATATAACGAAGATGTTATCGGATAAAGATAATAATCCTACCCTTGTGAAGGACATTGATATTTTAATGAAAAAGATCAATCCACAGTAGTGAATAAAAAGATATCCACATTTTTGAAGTTCTACACAGAACCAGGAATAACTATTTTCACATCTCAACATTTTTCGTGGATGAGATAAACGTATTTTTTAGCCTTTATATGGTCCACTGTTGATAACTTGACGTTCATAAACACTAATTCTGAATTTATCCTCACACTTATTCTGAACTTCAAATCCTTGATTATCAAGGCATCAGAGTGGTTATGAACTTATCAACGGCACCTATTACTACTACTACGATTATTCTATTATTTTTATATATGCTTTTTTGTGTCTGTTTTTTTGAAAGGAGTTATACACATGAACATCATTTGTGATAAGTCAAAATTAATTGATGGTATCAATATTGCCTTAAAGGCGATTCCGGGAAAGTCTACTATGGCAATTCTTGAATGTATTGTTATAGAGGCAAAGGATAATACAATAAGGTTAATATCTAATGATCTTGAAATTGGAATTGAAACGATCATTGATGGCAACATCCTGGAAGAAGGTTCTGTTGCTGTAAATGCAAAAGTTTTCTTTGAAATTATCCGTAAACTTCCTTCCGATGAGGTTACGATCCTCGCAGATGAAAATTACAATATGAATATTACCTGCGGAAAAGCGAAGTTTAATATTTCAGCAAAGGGAACAGAAGAATTTCCATATCTGCCTAAGATTTTAAAAGAAAAACCGGTTTTGATATCACAGTTCTCCTTAAAAGAAGTGGTACGTCAAACAGTATTCTCTATTTCTGATAATGAAAACACAAAGGTTATGACAGGTGAATTATTTGAAATAACAGGTTCTCAGTTAAAAGTAGTTTCTCTAGATGGTCACCGTATTTCAATTCGTAAGCTTTCTTTAAAAGAAACCTATGATCCAATCAGTGTGATTATTCCCGGTAAAACCTTAATCGAAATTAGTAAGATCTTAAACGGTGGTCTTGACGATGAGATCAGTATGTATTTTACGGATAAACATGTCTTATTTGAATTTGACGATACGATTGTTTTGTCTCGTCTGATCGAAGGGGAGTATTACAAAATCGATAAAATGTTATCCAGCGATTACGAAACTATGATTACCGTTAATAAAAAAGAAATGTTAGATTGTATTGATCGTACTACATTGCTGATCAAAGAATCAGAGAAAAAACCGGTGATCATGGATGTTAAGGATACAAGTATGGGTCTGGCGATTAATTCATCCATTGGTTCTATGGATGAAGAACTTGACATCACTAAGGAAGGAAAAGATATTCTGATTGGATTTAATCCACGATTTTTAATGGATGCCCTAAAGGTTATTGATGAAGAAGAGATCACGATGTATATGATTAATCCAAAAGCACCTTGTTTTATCAGGGACAAAGAGGAAACTTATGTATACCTGATCTTACCGGTTAATTTTAATATCTAACATTTTAATACTATATATTCAGCAAGAAGCAGAAATGAGGAAGCATTATGGAAGCAATACAGATTTCAGACGAATTTATTAAACTGGGTCAGGCTTTAAAACTGGCTGGTCTGGTAGATTCCGGTGTAGAAGCCAAAATTGTGATTCAAGATGGCAAAGTAAAGGTAAATGGTGAAACAGATACAAGACGTGGAAGAAAATTATATCCACAGGATGTATTTGAATATCAGGGAACCCAGGTGACGGTTTTATCTGAAGATTAAACCATCTGGAAAGGAATCTTGATAGATTATGCAGGTTAATTCAGTTGAATTATGCGATTTTCGTAACTATGAAAGTGCAAAGTTAGATTTTCATGACCATACGAATGTACTGTATGGTGATAATGCACAGGGTAAAACAAATGTGTTAGAAGCCATCTTTGTATGCGGAACAACGAAGTCCCATAAAGGCAGTAAGGACAGGGAGTTGATCCGTATTGGTGCAGAGGAGGCGCATATCCGCCTGTTTATTACCAAAAAGGATGTTTCGCATAAGATAGACATGCACTTAAAGAAAAATAAATCAAAGGGAATTGCAATTGATGGAATTCCTATCAGACGTTCCAGTGAATTAATGGGATTAGTTCATATTATTTTCTTTTCCCCGGAGGATCTGCGCATTATTAAAAACGGACCTTCCGAAAGAAGGCGGTTTCTGAATCTTGAGTTATGTCAGCTGGATGCTGTTTATCTGCATGATCTGGGAGATTACAATAAGATATTGAACCAGAGAAATAAACTTTTAAAACAGATTTCGTTTCAGCCGTCCCTTAAGGATACATTGGATGTATGGGATATGCAGCTGATTGCGTGTGGTAAGAAGATTATCCGCAGACGGAAGGAGTTTGTGGTACAGCTTCAGAAAATGGTACAGCAGATCCACAGCAGACTGACCGGTGGGAGAGAAGAGCTTCTGGTTACATATGAACCGGATGTGGAAGAGGAGTTATTTGAGGAGAAATTGAAGAAAAGTCTGGAAAAGGATCTGAGAACATTTACTACAAATGCAGGACCTCACAGAGATGATCTGTGTTTCCAGAATGGAACGATTGATCTTAGAAAATATGGTTCGCAGGGACAGCAGCGAACCTGTGCTTTATCACTGAAGCTGGCTGAAATAGAGCTGGTAAAGCAGCTGACAGGAGACCAGCCAATCCTGTTATTAGATGATGTGCTATCTGAGCTGGATCGTAACAGACAGAATTATCTGTTAGACAGCATACATGATATACAGACTATTGTAACCTGTACGGGACTGGAGGAATTTATTGACAGCCGCCTGACATTGGACAGGGTTTTTCATATAGTGAATGGTAAGGTAAGCAAACGTAGTCTTTCATAAATACATTACGTGAAAAGGAGACTACTGCAAGCAGATGGAGGTTAGAAATGGGAACAGAAGTAACGAATGAATATGGAGCCGATCAGATTCAGATTTTGGAGGGACTGGAAGCCGTAAGAAAAAGACCTGGTATGTACATCGGCAGTACATCTATTCGTGGTCTTCATCATCTGGTGTATGAGATCGTAGACAATTCTGTAGATGAGGCACTGGCAGGATATTGTACAGAAATCGAGGTTACGATTGAAAAAGATAACTCGATTACCGTCATCGATAATGGTCGAGGTATTCCGGTAGGTATTAACCACAAAGCCGGACTTCCTGCAGTAGAAGTTGTATTTACGATTCTGC
This sequence comes from uncultured Lachnospiraceae bacterium, assembly GCA_958444395.1. Lineage (GTDB taxonomy): Bacteria > Bacillota > Clostridia > Lachnospirales > Lachnospiraceae > Jutongia. The sequence continues at coordinate 6,141 of CAUCOL010000002.1, read as the reverse complement.
ATGCGGGTGGTAAATTCGGCGGTGGCGGATATAAGGTTTCCGGTGGTCTGCATGGTGTAGGTGCTTCTGTTGTAAATGCTTTATCAGAATGGCTGGAGGTAGTGATTCACCAGGATGGAAAGAAATATCAGCAGAGATATGAGCGTGGTAAGGTGATGTATCCGCTGAAAGAAATCGGTACTACGAATCATACCGGTACAGAGGTACGTTTCTTACCGGACAAAGAGATCTTTGAAGAAACGATCTTTGACTATGATACTTTGCGTCAGAGACTTCGTGAAATGGCATTTCTGACGAAAGGAATCAAGATCGTATTAAAAGATAATCGTCTGGAAGAACCAAAGATCCGTGCATTTCACTATGAGGGCGGTATTAAAGAATACGTAGAGTATCTGAACCGCCACAAGGATCCTTTATATGATGAGATTATCTACTGCGAGGGACAGAGGGATGATGTTTATGTAGAAGTTGCTATGCAGCACAATAATTCTTATCAGGAGAATAGTTATAGCTTTGTAAATAATATTACGACACCGGAGGGTGGTACCCATCTGACCGGTTTTAAAAATGCATTAACTAAGACATTTAACGATTATGCCCGTAAGATGAAGCTCTTAAAGGACAGTGAACCAAATCTGACCGGTGAAGATATCCGTGAGGGACTGACAGCGATTATCAGTATTAAAATCTCAGAGCCTCAGTTTGAAGGACAGACGAAGCAGAAACTTGGTAATAGTGAGGCGAGAGGTGCTGTAGATTCTGTAGTAACAGAGCAGCTGACTTATTTCTTAGAGCAGAATCCGTCGATTGCTAAAGTGATCTGCGATAAAGCGGTTCTGGCACAGAGAGCCAGAGATGCAGCCAGAAAAGCCAGAGACCTGACACGTAGAAAAACAGCATTAGACAGCACAACTTTACCTGGTAAGCTGGCAGACTGCAGCGATAAAGATCCTAAAAACTGTGAGATCTATATCGTAGAGGGAGATTCCGCCGGTGGAAGTGCCAAGACTGCCAGAAATCGTGCAACACAGGCAATCCTTCCTTTGCGTGGTAAGATCCTGAATGTTGAGAAAGCGCGTCTAGACCGTATTTTGGTCAACGAAGAGATTAAAGCCATGATCACGGCATTTGGAACAGGAATTGATGAAGATTTTGATATCAGCAAGCTGCGTTATGACAAGATCGTTATTATGACCGATGCCGATGTGGATGGTGCCCATATTGCAACGCTGATGCTTACATTCCTGTATCGATTTATGCCGGATCTGATCCGAGAGGGACATGTATATCTTGCACAGCCGCCACTTTATAAAATCGAAAGAAATAAGACAGTCCGTTATGCATACGATGACGCTGAATTGAATGAAATCTTAACAGAAATAGGACGTGATGGAAATAATAAGATCCAGCGTTACAAAGGTTTGGGTGAGATGGATGCCGAGCAGCTCTGGGAGACGACCATGGATCCGGAGAAGCGTATCTTACTGCGTGTAACGATCGACGAGGAGTCAGAGTCAGAGATTGATCTGGTGTTTAATACATTAATGGGTGACAAGGTAGAGCCACGTAGAGAATTTATTGAGGCAAATGCAAAATATGTAACAAATCTGGATATTTGATGAAAAAGATATGTTATATGCCATACATCGTGCATAGAATTGCCGCAAAACATAAATGCAGTAGGTGTCAGCAGCGTAATCACATACTGTATCATCAGATAGTAAGCTAACGCTGCAGAAATGAGGGAAAAATGGACGAGAATATCTTTGACAAAGTTCACGAAGTGGACCTGAAAAAGAAAATGGAAACGGCGTATATAGATTATGCTATGTCCGTAATTGCTTCCAGAGCCCTTCCCGATGTAAGGGATGGTTTAAAGCCTGTACAAAGACGTATTCTGTATGCAATGATCGAATTAAATAATGGACCGGACAAGCCACACCGTAAATGTGCCCGTATCGTTGGTGATACGATGGGTAAATACCATCCACATGGTGACAGCTCTATTTACGGAGCACTGGTAAATATGGCACAGGACTGGTCTACTCGTTATCCACTGGTGGATGGACATGGTAACTTCGGTTCTGTCGATGGTGATGGCGCCGCTGCCATGCGATATACAGAGGCGCGTCTGAGCAGGATTTCTATGGAAATGCTTGCAGATATCAATAAAGATACCGTAGACTTTGATCCAAACTTCGATGAGACAGAAAAAGAACCTCGCGTACTTCCATCTAGATATCCGAATCTTTTAGTAAACGGAACCTCTGGTATTGCAGTTGGTATGGCAACAAATATACCACCACATAACTTAACAGAAGTTATAAATGCAGTTATTAAGATAATAGATAATATTGTTGAGGAAGGACGGGACACTGAACTGGAAGAAATCCTCAAGATCATTAAAGGACCGGACTTCCCTACAGGAGCAGAGATTCTTGGTACCAGAGGTATTGAAGAAGCATATCGTACCGGACGTGGAAAAATCCGTGTGCGTGCAGTGACGAACATTGAGCCGATGGAAAATGGCAAATCACGTATTATTGTGACTGAATTGCCATACATGGTGAATAAAGCACGTTTGATCGAGAAAATAAGTGAATTACACAGAGATAAAAAGATTGATGGTATTACGGATCTGCGTGACGAGACAAGCCGTGAGGGAATGCGTATCTGTATTGAACTGCGTCGTGATGCAAATCCAAACGTTGTATTGAACCAGTTATATAAGCACACACAGATGCAGGATACCTTCGGCGTGATTATGCTGGCACTCGTCAATAACGAGCCGGTTGTCATGAATCTTTTACAGATGCTTCAGTACTATCTGAAACACCAGGAAGAGGTTGTTACCAGACGTACGAAGTATGATCTGAACAAAGCGGAGGAACGTGCACATATCTTAGAGGGATTACTGATCGCTCTGGATGCTATTGACGAAGTAATCTCCATCATTCGTGGTTCAAAGAATACGGCAGAAGCAAAAGAAGGACTGATCAAACGCTTTGAATTATCTGACGCACAGGCTCAGGCAATCGTAGATATGCGTCTGCGTGCACTGACAGGTTTGGAACGTGAAAAGCTGGAGACGGAATATGCAGAGCTTGAAAAGAAAATTGCGGAATATAAAGCAATTTTATCTGATCGAAATGTATTATTGGGGGTTATCAAGACAGAAATCTCTGTCATCCGTGATAAATACGGAGATGAAAGAAGAACATCCATCGGATATGATGAATTTGATATTTCTATGGAAGATCTGATTCCTAGAGAAAATACGATCATAACCATGACATCTCTTGGCTACATCAAGAGAATGACGGTAGACAACTTTAAGAGTCAGCATCGTGGAGGCAAAGGAATCAAAGGTATGCAGACGATTGATGAAGATTATATCGATGATATGCTGATGACGACGACGCATCACTATCTGATGTTCTTTACCAATAAGGGACGGGTATATCGTCTGAAAGCATATGAGATTCCGGAATCAAGCCGTACTGCCAGAGGTACAGCCATTGTAAATCTGCTGCAGTTGCTTCCGGGTGAAAAGATCAGTGCAGTGATTCCTATCCGTAAATACGATGAAGATCGATTCTTATTTATGGCAACGAAAAAGGGTATTGTGAAGAAAACACCGATTACAGAATATGCCAATATCCGTAAATCCGGACTGCAGGCAATCAATCTGCGTGAAGATGATGAACTGATCGAGGTAAAATCAACCAATCACAAAAAAGAGATCATCTTAGTTACCAAACACGGACAGTGCATACGTTTCAATGAAGAAGATGTACGCCCAACCGGCAGAACTTCTATGGGTGTCATCGGTATGAATCTGTCCTATGATGACGAAGTCATTGGTATGCAGTTAAATACACAGGGTGATTATCTGATGCTTGTATCAGAATATGGCATGGGCAAATGTACAGAAATCAGTGAATTTACCGTACAGAATCGAGGCGGCAAAGGTGTGAAGTGTTATAAGATAACAGACAAGACCGGTGATGTTGTCAGTGCAAAGGCTGTTAATAAGGACAATGAGGTCATGCTGATTACAACAGAAGGCATCATTATCAAGATCATGGTAGAAGAGGTATCTGTATTAGGACGTATTACCTCCGGTGTAAAACTGATCGATCTGGATCCGGAGAAAGATATTGTAGTGGCAAGTATGGCAAAGGTCAGAGATGCAGATCCGGGCAATTCAGAGGATAAGCTCCTTGAGCAGTTGGAGACAGAAATGGAAGATGCAGAGGATATTGAAGGAATAGATGCAGAGTCAGGCGAAGCAGATCATTCCTTAGATAAACTGTTAGAACGTGCAGAAGAGGAACCACAGGAATAAGAAACCAGATGCCGGAAAAAAGGAAACTTAATAGAAAAATCCTATAAAAATGCAGGCATGGTATAAAATGTCTGCATTTTTATATCATAAAAAACATGCAGAGCAGATCAAAATATCTGCAGCAACTATAAAATGAATGAAAAGAGGCAGGTTATGAGAAAAATCAGTACAGATATTATTACGCAGAATATCAAGGAAATGTGCATAGAAGCAAATTATTACCTTTCAAAGGATGTAAAGGATAAAATTTTGTCGGCAGAGAACAGAGAAGAATCCGAATTGGGAACACAGATATTGCAGCAGCTGGAGCAGAATATGGAGATAGCGGAAAGTGATCAGATTCCAATCTGTCAGGATACAGGTATGGCAGTTGTATTCATTGAGGTAGGGCAGGATGTACATATTGAAGGCGGCAGCCTGGAGGATGCAATCAATGAAGGAATCCGCCAGGGATATGTAGAGGGATATCTTCGTAAATCTGTAGTAGGAGATCCACTTCTGCGTGAAAACACAAAAGATAATACACCGGGAATTATACATTATACCATCGTACCGGGAGACAAAGTAGATATAACAGTGGCACCAAAAGGCTTTGGCAGTGAGAATATGAGTCGTGTCTGTATGTTAAAGCCCGCAGATGGAATCGAAGGGGTTAAAAATGCGGTACTGGAAACCGTACGTCTTGCAGGTCCTAATGCATGTCCTCCGGTCGTAGTAGGTGTAGGAATCGGTGGTACCTTTGAAAAATGTGCCATTCTCGCCAAGAAAGCATTAACCAGAGATATGAACGTACATAATAGCATTCCATATGTAAAAGAGCTGGAAGAAGAATTATTGGAAGAAATAAACAAGATGGGGATAGGACCGGGCGGTCTTGGCGGAAGAATCACTGCATTAGGTGTAAATATAGAAACATATCCTACCCATATAGCAGGATTGCCGGTAGCTGTTAATATGTGTTGCCATGTAAACAGACATAAACATAGACAAATATAGAAAATGTGATTCTATAAAAGATTATAGGATTCACAGATCAGGATTTTCATCAGATTAATTTAGAACTGTGAAAAAGACATTTGTTTTCTGAATCTGTATAGAAAATAAATGAATCAGGCGAAAGTGAGGAAAAATTATGGCAGAGATCAATATAAATGCACCAATTACCGAAAAAGTCGTTGATACACTGAAAGCAGGGGATATGGTGTATATAACAGGAACTATTTATACAGCAAGAGATGCAGCACATAAAAGAATGTATGAAGCATTAAATCGTGGGGAAGCTATCCCTATGGAACTTAAGAATAATATCATATATTATCTGGGACCATCGCCGGCCAGAGAAGGGCAGGTAATCGGATCAGCAGGTCCAACTACGTCCAGCAGAATGGACAAGTATACCCCTTTATTATTGGAAAATGGATTAAAGGGAATGATCGGAAAGGGAAAAAGATCTCCGGAGGTCATAGAATCCATGAAAAAAAACAAAGCAGTCTACTTTGCAGCAATCGGTGGAGCAGGTGCGCTTTTATCCAAATGTATTAAGGAGGCGAAAGTAATAGCCTATGAAGATCTCGGAACAGAAGCAGTTCGTGAGTTAAGAGTGGAAAAACTGCCGGCAATTGTGGTAATTGACAGTGCAGGAAATAATCTTTATGAGACTGCATCAAAAAAATTTGCAAAATTGTAAAAAAAAGATTGACATATGGCTATAGAATTGATATACTAAATTCTGCTTGACGGTCAACGTCATTTAAAAGGAGAAATACTCAAGAGGCTGAAGAGGCGCCCCTGCT
>CAUCOL010000001.1 GCA_958444395.1 uncultured Lachnospiraceae bacterium | reverse complement strand
GATGTGTACTGCACACGTACGGCATAGCGCAGGGAAGAGACAATACTGTACTGACTGCGGTCCAGATCAAACTCACCGGCAGCACCTACGGTCAGGCGGATGTCCTCTGTCTGACGTCCCAGCAGCAACGAACTGCCGGGCTTTGCTGTCACCACCGGTTTTACCGTCGGAGTCGGTCTGACTGTAGCCGTAGGCTTTGGTGTGGCAGATGGTGTCACGGTAGCACTTGGCTTCGGCGTTGGCGGTGTTATGGTACTGCCAGGTTTCAACGTATCTGACGGTGCTACGCTGCTGTCCGGTTTTGCCGTATCCACGGTATTGACGGGCTTTACGGTGGCAGATGGATTCACAGTAGCACTTGTCTTTGGGCTCTGCGTCGGCTCCTCTGTTGCCGGTACAACCGGAAGCACGATCCGATTCTCACGAAGTACAATATCCTGCTTCTTCTGTCCTGCGGCTGCAGATGCCACATCCGTCATCATCATTGCCGCACAAAGTATTCCTGCGGCTGCCCGCATCCATTTTTTCCTGTGTGTATTCATTCTTTTGTTCCTCTTTCTTTCTGTGTTGTAAAGATTCTCCTGTATTCTGAAAAAAGACCTGCGCTAACAGATCTTTCTTCTTTCGTATTATTGCGGACCGTTGATATGCTGATCCAGTTTTTCGACTAATGCATCAATATCACAGCCATGTGTCATACATGCCTGCTCCAATGTCTCTCTGGGTGACATATGGCAGGAAACACAATGCATCCCCATCTCGCTAAAGCACTCCGCTGCCGATGGATAAGACTGTAAGATGGCACCGATCAATGAATATTTTGTAATAACCATAAGACTCTCCCTTCCTGGTTTTTTCTGATCTACTGCTGCGTTGGCGGTGTGATCGACAGATCCAGCACGGAAGTATCGAGCGAGATCGTCACGACCGGACGAACCTCTTTCTCTTCCGTTACTGTTCCACTGCTCTGCACATTCCCTGCCGGATCAACATAATCCGTCCGGTTCTGTCCGGATCCGGTGCTGCGCAGCCACCAGGCATCTGCCACGTTCTGCTGTCCGAGCTGTTCTTTATAACGTGCATATTCCTCTGCATCCAGCAGATACAGCCTGTCCTCTTTTTCTTTCTGCAGTGCATTCTGTACCGGCTGTAAGAGTTTCTTTTCTCCCTGATTAAACAGCTTTTCTTTGCCATGCTTATTTAACCACTTACGCACATGGGAAGTCCCCCAGTCATTGTCGTCCTTATCATAGGCTTTCTGTACGAACGGATCGCTGTACCAGAGCACCAGCTGACCGGACTGGTTTGACAGTACCTGCCAGTTGCCATGTCCAAATGCTACCTGATCGCCTGCCGATGCCTTCTTTATCTTATCAAGTTCCAGCTGTGCAGCCATATAATCTGCCTGCTTATAGCCTTCTGCTTTCTTACAGAGTAACAAGGCACGCTCGGTATTGCCTGCATCCTGCGCTTTCAAAGCCTGCTGATAATGACACTTCTTTTTCTCCTGCCTGCTGTTCAGAAAATCGCCCGCTTCACTAAAGTGGGTGATCGCAATCTTATAATGCCCCTGTTTCATCCGTATAATACCCTTTGTATACGGAAATGCCGGTGAGAAATAAAAGATCACGGCAGCGACTGCCAGTATGGCAATCGTAATGCCACGGTTCTTCCAGACCTTTCGATCTGCCATCTGCTCCAGCTTCTTTTTACACAGGTCGATCTTCTCCTGGCTGTCCTTGTATTCCGGAAAACGCGCAAACTCTGAGATCACTGTCCGGTAATCTATATTCGTTCTCGCCGCCTCCATCGCACGGACTGCTGCCTGATAGGCTTTCTCTTTTCCTGATATCTCGATCTTGTGTGCCTTTTTCCCGCAAAGTTCCTTCTTCTTCGGACTGTCTTTATATTCTCCCAGCGCATCGAATAATTCTGCCGCTGCATTCAATGCGATAACCGCATGCTCAAATCGGGTAATGCATTCGACCGACTCCATCAGCTGTACGGCACTTCGGTACTTTCTCTCTTCCGGAGAGAGATTTTCCTCTTTCACAATCGGCTTTTTTACCTTTGGTGTGTTTACTTTTTCTACTATAATATCTTCTATAACTTTCATATAAATTCCCAGTTCTTATTCTTGCAATGATCTATGGAACGAAAACACATTTCATCCCCGTTCATCCTTTTATAATTATATTGCTTCCCTGCCTGTCCAATTATACGGACAGATCCTTTTTCTCTTCGTCAGCTTCCGATTACTATAATGTATCCCTTCAGCCCTGCTTACTGTGGCGTGTCGGAATCCTGCTTCTCCTGTCCGGATGTCCAGTAGCTCTCCTGAAAACCGGTCTGCTGACTTCCATTGGATGACGTGTTCTGTCCGGCACCCTGATTCCAGGCACCGTTCTGATCCTGCGCAGTTCCATTGTTCCAACTGCCATTCTGATTCTGTGCAGCACCATTGTTCCAGCTGCCATTCTGGTTCTGCATAGCACCATTATTCCAGGTAGTATTCTGTCCGTTGCCATATGGATTCTGTCCGGCTGCGTCATTCCATGTATTATAACCACTGCCGCCCTGTGGATCACTGTAGCCCTCAAAATGGTATCTTCTCTGCTCTGCATTGCTAACCGCACGGTAAAATGCTGCCCATGTCAGATTGTAATATGGATTGACCCATAAAATCCCAACCAGCGGAATAATCGTTAAAAGCTCCCATCCGATAAAGGACAGATCCAGCACAAATGCATCCATCTTATGACCATCCATCAGACGCCTGCTCTCTGCGAATGCCTCTGAATAATTCATGGAAGGATTCTCTGCCAGAAGATAAGGAATACATTTATATTCGTAATGCTTGATGATCCCCGGAACAACCAGCAGTAACATCCACAGGTTGGTAAAAAGGTCTCTCAGAAACATTGTCAATACGGTATTCTTATATTCCGGTCCAAACGCACTGACCAGATTTCGTATATTGGGTTCTTCATCAAAACCTTTGTCAAATGCACCACAGCCACCGACGATGACCGGATTGATCAAAAAAATGCTAAGCAATATCGAAATAAATGCTGCCACGATAAATACCAGCAGTAGAAAAATGCTAAAGGATGTGGCGGTAACTGCATGCAGAATCGTTGAGGCACTGCTACCCGCCGTTCCTTCATTCAGGATCCGGTTTACGATCTGATTATCTGTAAGCTGCTTTGTATTCGTCGTCTGACTGTTCGATGACTTGCTCAAAGAACCTGTGACTCTTCCCGAAGCATTCGATATTCCCCCTGTCACCAGTGCCAGGATCAACGCCAGCAGTACGAATTTCCAATACTGCTGCTGCAATCGCTGCTTTGCTCTTATCTTCAGTCCCTCTCTTGTCCAGTTTTCCATGTCTCTCCTCCGTTTCTTTTCCAAACAGTTCCTATTGGTCGTAACCATTCCCTGCATCCATTGTTCAGCACAGTCTTCGCAGGCAGCACAAATCATCTGCCGAATGGATTTTAGTCTGTCATTTTCAAAATACGTTCTTTCCTATACTATAACATTGCACTGCCTTTTTGCAATCTTTTCCTGTAAATTTCTTCTTCTTTTCTTGTTCATCATCTGTTCATATTTTCCAGATTATGTTATAATCGTACATAATGAGAGAAAGAGACAAATGAATGGTTTGCGTTTTCCATTCATTGCAAACGTGATTTATTTTTTGGTGTCAGGGTCAGACCGGCATTTTTTCGCGTATATTTTTGCCTTGACTCTGATGTCATATTATTTGCAACTGTTGACAGATATTACGACATAAGATGAGGAAAAGATATGAACAAACAATTGAAAAAAAGGATTAAGAAAAAAGAAAACAGGAAAACAGACCGTCCGAAAAAGGGGATTGGAAAACCTTCCATCCGCATCCGGGCGAAAGGAAAAAGAACTACGGCAGATCCATCCGGGAAGAATAAGCATCTTCTGTCCCAGCTGCTTATTTCTTCGATTCCTGCCTGTCTGTCCCTGTTAGCTATGGCAGCTGTTTTTTATTTTACCTTTAATATCGTATTTAATAATTCGCAGAAGGCATCTACGCTTTCTTACAATGCGAACCAGCTGCTGATCAGCACAAACAACACATTAAATTCCGCATCTTCCATCCAGACGGCGATCTACTATAATACCGGGATCGATGCCGACGAACGAAGAATACAGATGCAGGAATTTACCAAGCTGTCACAAGAAGCCGAGACGTATATTAATGATCTGAATACGATGCTTTCAAAGCACCCGGATCTTTACACGGATGTGGCATTAAAGGACGGCACGACGATGCAGTCAAGCATCAAGAGCATTCAGGAGATCTTCTCCAACTGGAAGGTCATCTTTAACAGCCGCGTGAGCCGTGAGGGCTTCAGCAATCAGTTAAAGGTATTTAAAGAGATCCTGACATCAATCCATAATATGGAAGAGATCGTCACACAATATAATTCCGATACCACGCAGCGGCAGACAAAGAAGGTCAATGAGATCATGACCTTCTGCATACTGTTCATTGTAGTGATCCTGTTGCTGTCCATCGGCATGTCTCTGAAGGTAAACCGCTATCTTCTGAAGGTGATTCGCAAGCTGCATAAGAATCTGCTCCGCCTGGGCGATAACGATCTGACGGCTTCCCCGCTGAAGATCCGTGTCAATGATGAACTGGGTCAGCTGTCACGCACCACGAATATTCTGCAGGATTCTCTGGTGCAGATCGTACAAACGCTTCAGAACTCCACGCAGGAACTGAATGATTCCAGCCAGTCAATGCAGGAATATACCAATACGACGAATACCGCCGTACAAAGCATTTCGCGCGCTATCTCCGAGCTTTCCACCAGTGCAAGCCAGCAGGCGGCTGATACGGCAGAGATTTCCGAAGCCACCACGACTATGGCGCAGGTAATGGATCGTTCGGCTGCCAGCACAGATGCTCTGCATACGACGAAGGAGCATATCACGCAGACAACACAGGAAGGGATCGAAGCCGTTAAGAATCTCTGGGAGGGAAACAAAGAAAATATGGATTCCCTGCTGTCCATCTTCTCTATGATCGACAGCATCACGACGAGTGCCGATAAGATCAGCGAAGCAAGCAATCTGATCTCCGACATTGCTGACCAAACGAGTCTGTTATCACTGAATGCCAGTATCGAAGCTGCCCGAGCCGGAGATGCCGGACGCGGCTTTGCCGTTGTAGCAGAGGAGATCCGTAAGCTGGCAGACCAGTCTGCGACTTCTGCCAAAACGATCAACAAGATGCTGGAGGATCTGCAGAGCAATACGAACAGAGCGGATGAACAGAGCAAACTGGTGAAGCTGCTTGCCGAAAAGCAGAATACCAATGTGGATAATACCCAGAAGAATTTTGAAGCGATCGTCGCTGATATCCAGCAGATTGATGAGCAGATCACCGCCCTGCAGTCAGTCAATGAGACAATGGAGCACAAATTCACCGTGATCGCCGATCTGGTCACCGGTCTGGCATCCATCGCAGAGCAGAATGCCGCTTCTGCCGAAGAGATCACGAATACGACCGAAAAGGTAACCCACTCCATGCACGGCATTCAGGCTTCCAGCTGTTCTGTCAATGAAGCTGCCATTCAGCTTACATCGATCATTAACCGCTTCAAAATGGAGAACTGATGTTAATTTTCTGTTAACAAAATGTAAATACTTCCTTTTTGGTATATTTATTTTTCCAAAAATGTGTTAAAATTTAATAAAATAAAAAGCAAAGTGTCTCTAACCTAACCATGTGGTTTATGGCACTTTGTTTTTGTCAGATGAGAGTTCGGCAACATTTTCATCTGTATCTATTGATTATAGGAAAGAAGGATTATCATGACTAAAAGAAAATCATCTTTATTAGTGAAGATCAGCCAGATCTCACTTCCTGCGATTTTTGCACTGATCGCTCTGGCTGTCTTCTTCTGTATTGTATTTACCAATGTCTATCGTACGACCCAGAGTTATGCCACTCTGACATATGATACGAACCATGACCTGCTGACGGCAGATAATGATCTGAATAAGGCATCCGCTATCATGACGACATTATTTTATTCACCGGTTCTGATCGGTGACGCAAAGCAGTCATATATTGATAACTTCAACCAACTGGCTGAGGCTGCCTATAAGAATGTACAGGGGATCGAGCAGATTGCAAAGACACACCGTGATCTGTATACAGAGACCAAAGCAAAGGGATCCGATGCGACTTTAGAATCCAGTCTGAAGGATTTCTACGATATCTACGATCAGTGGAAGACCGCCTACGATCCGACGGGAGACAACGATGGCTTTGAGACACAGAATGATTTATTCACAAAGATGATCTCCTATATCGAAAATATGGAGAACATCATCACACAGTATAATACGGACATTAATATGAAACAGGATCGTTCCGTAAAGCATACGCTGGTGGTTTTATGTATCGTCATCGCAGTGATCGTCCTGATCACGATCATACTTTCCATGCTTACGATCCGTTATATTGTTCAGTCCATCCGTAAGTTACATAAGAATCTGAACGCACTGGGTACAAAGGACCTGACGACTGCTCCGGTACAGATCAAGACGAAGGACGAGCTGGGCGAACTAGCAGACTCGACCAATGCATTACAGGGTACACTGCTGGAGATCATCCATACCCTGCAGGATGCTTCCGACGAGCTGACCTCCTCCAGTGAGGACATGAAGAAGTACACCGACAGCACAAACACTGCAGTGTCAAATATCACGACAGCGATCTCCGATCTGTCCTCTGCCGCTTACCAGCAGGCTACCGATACAGAGGAGATCTCCAATGCAACAGAAGTCATGAATCAGGTGATCAAGCAGTCTACCGAGAGTACTCATTCCCTGAACGATGCCAAGACAACGATCCTGAATGTGACAGACGAAGGAATCACAGCTGTCAGAACCTTGCTGGAGAGCAATGAACAGAGTAAGGAAGCACTGGATTCCATCTTCCACATGATTAATAATATCTCCAAGAGTGCCGATAAGATCAGCGAAGCAAGTAACCTGATCTCTGCAATCGCTGCACAGACAAATCTGTTATCCTTAAATGCCAGCATTGAGGCAGCCCGTGCCGGCGAATCCGGACGTGGCTTTGCAGTTGTCGCAGATCAGATCCGTCAGCTGGCTGAGCAGTCTGCCGATTCAGTTAATACGATCAATTCTATGCTGGATGAGCTGCAGACAAATACGAAGAAAGCCGAAGAACAGAGTTCTCTTGTCAAGGATCTGTCACAGACACAGAATGAGAATGTGGATAATACCCATGCGAAGTTCAAGGATATCGTAGACACGATCCAGCAGATTGATAAAGAGATCACCACTTTACAGAGCGTAAATACAACGATGGACGAGAAATTCGTCGTGATCTCCGATCTGGTCACCGGCCTGGCTTCGATCGCCGAAGAAAACGCTGCTTCCTCCGAAGAGATCACAGCGACCGTAGAGGGCGTAGCCGATTCCATGAATAATATCAGTCAATCCGGTGATTCCGTTAATGAATCTGCCACTTCCCTGACCGAGATCATCCGCCAGTTCAAGACGAAGTCCTGATGGATCGAATCCACAGGGATCGAAAAGCACAAAAAAGAGAGATCGAATCATCCTCTTTTCTACTACATCATTTTCAAAAAGACCTGCACTGTCAACACATGTGCAGGTCTTTTTATGTCTTAACTATCACTGCTTAATACAGCCGTTATCGCTTGCTCCTCTGAGCATCTTCCTGTCAGCTGCATTTATTCTGACTGCCCGCAGGCACTGTCAACGGAGGCTTACTCTCTAATATCGGAGCGTGCTTGCGCACCTCACTGGGCGTCACCCCAAACTCCCGCTTAAAGGATCGTATAAATGAGGATTCATGGCAAAAGCCGATATTATAGGCTATGTCACTGATCTTGTCATCACTTTCATATAACATCGTCAGTGCCTTCTGCATCTTACGGCTGCGCACATACTCTGCCAGCGGTATATCAAACACAAAGCTGAATATCCTCTGCAGATGTACCGGTGACAGGTATACATGATGTGCGATTTCCTCAATCGTCAGTTTATGCGTCACGTTTTCTTCTATATATAAGAGTACCTCCTGTAAAAGTTTTCTCGTTTCCATAAGCACCACCTTTACGATACTTCATCTTGATAATAATGCGCCTGTTTTTCAAACATGGCAGCATATTTTTCTCCTAAATTCATAAGTTCTTCGTGGGTTCCCTGTTCGATAATCTCCCCATGCTCAAACATATAGATGCGGTCTGCATCCCTTGTAGTGGACAGACGATGCGAAATAAATATGATCGTCGCATCCTTTGCATTTTCCATCATATTCTTATTTAATGTATATTCTGCCAGTGGATCTAATGCACTGGATGGCTCATCCAGGATTGCCAGACTCAGCTTCCCTTTCTTTGCAAACATTCGCGCGATCGCCACCTTCTGGGACTCTCCACCAGACAGCATCGTGCCATCCTCCCGAAACTCTCTGGTCATCGGACTGTGGATTCCCTCCGGCAGACGGTTCAGCTTTGCCTCAAAATCCGCCAGCTTCAATGCCTCTACGCCCCGTTCCTCGTCCCGGCTGCTCACCTCATCCATAATCACATTTTCTTCCAGGGTCGCACCATAGATCTGATAATCCTGAAAAACAGCACCGATCACATCTCTATATTCTTTCGTTGTATATGACCGTATATCATGTCCGCCATAGCAGATCTGCCCCTGTGTCACATCATACAGACGCATCAGCAGCTTCACAAAGGTTGTTTTGCCAGCACCGTTTTCCCCGACAAATGCCACATGTTCACCCGGATGGATCGTCATATTAATATGCTTCAGCGTGTCTGCCTGCGCCCCCTCATAGCGGAAAGACATATCCCTGATCTCCAGCGTCTGCTTTCCGGCAGGCACCGGCTGTGTCCCCTGAGAGCATTCAATCCGGATCTCATAATCTATAAACCGGCGGAAACGCTCGGCGAACTGCCCTACCTTCTGGAAGCGCACCAGTGCATAATTGAGAGCATCCAGATTATTACGCACGCCCTCTTCCGCGTTACTCATCGCTGCAACATCGCCCAGTGCAATGCTGTGACGCACCAGTGCCATGTACCCCAGATACACCGGCACAGCAAAATCTGACAGCACCGTAAATGTCATGATCCAGTTGATCAGAGACAGAACGGCGATCTTCCAGCCGATCCGGCGTGCCTGATCCATCGTTTCATCCACCGCCTCATTGAACTGTCGCTGCAGAGGCACACGGATATCGGAAAGTTTAATCTCCTTCGCATACTCCGGCTGATAAAAAACCCGTTTGGAATAATCCGCTTTCCGCATGATCCGCTTATATTCCATTTCGTAATTATATTCGTATTCTGTGATCTTAAACCGTGTCACGATATTGATCAGAAAGCCAGCCACCGGAAAGACAGCGATCACCGGGTTGATCCGGAAGATCAATGTCGCCAGCGTCACAATACCGGCAGACACACCCAGGATCTGTGCCGTAGACAGGATCCCAGTCAGCATCATTTCCTCAGACTGGGCCGCAGCGATCACAAAATCATCGTAATACTCTTTATTATCATAACAGATCAGGTCGATATCTGCTGCTTTTCGTATCAGCATTCTCTGCATCTTTCCATTAATGCGCAGAAAACGCACCTGCGCCCAGCTCTCTGTTCCATCCTCGATCACACCGGAAAGCATCAAAAGGGCAATGCCTGCCAGGACATACAGGATCGCTGCGGTCAGATTCACGCTCCGATCCTGAACGATCTGTATAAAATATTTCAGAAAATACGTACTATAAACAGCGTAAATAACAGGGCATATAAAAAACCCCGCATAGATACCGATCACGACAACCGGATCCAGCTGCCACGCATAATACACAATATAGCGCACATTGGATGCCAGTCGTGGAATGGATAAACGGTCTCCCGTTTTTTGTTTTTCATGGTTCTGCTCCTGCATCAGCGCACTCCCTCCTCTCTCATTCCTTCCGGAATACTCTCTTTATAATTCTGCGCCTGCAGACGAAACAGCTCTGCATACCTTCCGTCCATCGCCATTAATGCATCATGTGTCCCACTCTCAACGATCTGTCCGTGCTCCAGGAAGAAGATCCTGTCTGCGATCCGTGCAGAAGACAGACGATGGGAAATAAAAAATACCGTCTTGCCATCTGCTGCCTCCAGCATATTATTGTACATGTTATACTCTGCGATCGGATCCAGTGCGCTGGATGGTTCATCCAGGATCACGATATCCGGCTGCTTCGCAAAGACACGCGCGATCGCAATCTTCTGCGCCTGCCCACCGGAGCAGATAAAACCGGAATCATCAAATTCCTTCGTGACCATGCTGTCGATCCCATCCTTTAACTGCGCCAGCTTATCCCCAAACTGTGCTTTCTGCAGGGCATCCACTACCTGTTCTCTTTCCTCGCGGGATGCCGGTTCACGCATCAGTACATTATGGGATAATGGCAGTGCAAAGATCTGCAGATCCTGAAATACCGCTCCAAAATGCTTATGATACTCCTTCGGATCATAGGTACGGATATTGACACCATCGATACAGATCGCTCCTTCTGTCACCGGATACAATCCCATTAACAGTTTCACCAGCGTTGTTTTGCCGGCACCGTTCTCTCCGACCAGTGCGATCCGCTCGCCTTTCCGGATGTGTAATGACAGATCACGGATCACCGGTTCCTTTGCCCCGGTATACGTAAAACTGACATGCTCGACAGAGATATCTCCCAGTGTCCCATTTACCGGACAGTGCCCGCGTTCGACTGTCTCCTCATCCATTTCCAGAAAATCCTGCAGATTATTCATATACATGCAGTTTTTTCCTGCATCAATGAAATTCTTGATCGTTTCTTTGACACGCCATGAGAAATAATCAATGCTCGATAACGTTGCCACGTATAACCCGATCTTCGCTGTCACTGAGGTCTTTAACACAACCGTTACATACAGATAGGTAAATAACACCGTCAGTCCAAATAAAATACCACCCTGCGTCACCTTATAAAATCCAATCTTGCGATAGAGACTGCGATAGATCCGGTAACGGCTGTCATAGCTCTCCTTATGCTCCCGCAGTAACACCTTGCGGATATCATACAGACGGATCTCACTCGCATATTTTTTCTCATAAAAAACACGCTTTACATATTCCGCTGTACGTTTATCTCTGGATTCCTGATCCCGGAGCATATACTGAAGGCGGTTGATCTTCGTTCCAAAGTAAAATGATGCCACGATCGGCGGGATGGAAAAGAGTAACATCACCGGATCAACTCTGGCGATCAGAAACATCGCCGCGATCGCCGACAGTCCACAGCCTACCGCCCAGGTCAGACTATGCAGTCCGTCCATTGCTTTGGTCAGACATTCATCCAACGCCCTGGCGAACCGGTCATAAAAATCCGGCTGCTCAAACTTCGTCAACTCGATCCGAGATGATTTATCGATCACCTGATTAAATATATAGCTGTATACCTTCGGTGTCTTTAAGCGGATATAATATGCGTGTCCGGCAGAAGCCAGATGGATGCATATATGTCCCAGGCAAAACAACACCATGAAACGTAATAATGCATAAAATGGTTTTTGATACTCAATATAAGAATAGATCATCTGGAGCATCAGAATAAAGAAGAATGACATATACACTTCTTCCGTACAGTTCTTATAAAACGAAAACAGGACACATCCCTTGTCTGCCCGCCAGATCATTTTCAGCGTATAAAGCATGCTCCAGCCGACTCCCCTGGTCTGTTTTGACTTTTTTTCTTTCATATTAGAATACTCTCCCTCATCTTTTCCTTTTCAAAGATTCCGTCCGGCATCCTTTTCTGACCGGTTATGCTGACGGATACAACTGTCTGCCATGCTGTACGAAATACCATACCGTATCGGCTTCCTTCGCTGCATCGGGATATTCTAAGAAAGCGCACCGTGGCATCCTGCCTCGTATGCTTTCTTTTCAGAAATAAAAAAAGCCCCTATATCCGTCCTAAAACTCTATCAGAAAAAAATGTCATATAGAATCATAACGACATCCTGCAAGAGTATTTACGTGATATAAAGTCTTCCTAATAATCCTATCAATCTATGGCATCTGTTCACACTGCCACAATAAAAAGAGAGTTTATTTCACATAAATGCTCTATTTATTCTCATTCACTCCACGTAATTTCAACAAGCTAATCACAACATTCATCATAAAATACTCCTTTCTTCGCCCTGCGGCGACTATAACAGCAGATACACATCCGCGATCTGTCGGCTGCCGGCTGCTTCCGGGATCTGTCCTGCAGCATCCACTGTCCTAAAACTTACATACAACAGAAAGTAGTGTAACACAATCTACCCTGAAAAACTTAGCATTTTGCATCATACTGGTTCCACGTAAATAAAATCCCCCGCCTTCTGCCATTGGCTGAATCTGTCAGACCAGGCAAAAGGCAGGTTCCTTCCTTTGCATGTTCTTATAAACGCACCTGATCCCTGCCATGAGATTTGGCATAGTACAACCTCCTGTCTGCCCTGCGCAGTATATCATCGATCTCTTCAGACGGCTCTGCCTGCACAAGACCCACACTCATCGTGACACGGATCGTTCTGTCCAGATATTCAATCTCCTGAGTCCGCAATGTATCCAGTATATTCTGCAGCAGCTCCCCGGCACGCTCCAACGTACAGTCCTCCATCACCAGCAGAAATTCTTCTCCACCCCAACGGCAGACATAGCCTTCACACAGCATCAGTTCCTTTAAGATCCGGGCAACCCGTGTCAGTACCACGTCCCCGGCTTCATGTCCGTATTCGTCGTTGACCTTTTTAAACAGATCAATATCGCCAATCGCAACACAATATGGCACACCGCTTTTCTGCATCTCCTGACGCATCCGGAGCAGACGCTTATCTCCATAACGGCGGTTATACAACTGGGTTAATTCATCCAGCTCCACCTGTCGTCGGATCGACTCCTGCATCGTCTTGCCGCTGCGTGCCAGATCTCCCAGTTCATCATTCACCTTCAGCAGACTTCCCGGTATCTCTGTCTCAAATTCCTCCTGCGTCAGCTTCTTCATAAATCGCTGCAGTACATGGATGCGTCCCGCCAGCTTCTGTGCATACCAGACGCCGATCCCACCGATCACAAACATGGCGGCAATGCAAACAAGCAGCAATGGAAAGACTGCTTCCCGGATATTTTTCTCCACATCGGCTGCTCTCCGGCACACACCCACCATGCCAAAGCAGGTGCCATCCTTCAGAAAGATCGGCTGATAATAGGCAAAATTCCGCTCTGTTCCTACATTCGTCGTACTCGTATAAAAATGCGCCTTCTTCTGCTTTAACACATCTTTTGCAATGACCGAAGAAACGGCTGTATTGACAAAGGAATTGCCTTTGGCATCCTTCAGGGTCGTCAACAGACGTACATCCTGACAAAACAGTGTCACCTCTACGCCCATGATCTCTTTCATGTCATCTATAAATTCCGTATCACGGGTAATATCCCGCCCGCCCTTATAGATACGGTAGTTTCCTTCGGTGTCCTTTCGCAGGGAGAACTCCCCCGGATATTCCTGGTCAAGCATTCGCAGGATCAGCTGCGTCTGCTCCGTCATCTCCTTCTGCACATGTTTCTCCATACTGCCCGAAAAAGCGTGCATCCCCACTCCCATCAGAATCGTTCCGAGCAAAAGCACCGGCAACACAACCAATGCCAGCATTTTCCATCCCAAACTGTTCTTCGTATGTATCTTCTTTGTGTCCTTTGTAGTTTTCTCCATATAGATCCTCACTTCCTGTTGATCTGTTATCCTTCTGCAATATATTTCGGTCAATCCTACAATATTCATTAAGACTATCCACATCGCCAGAGGCAGTGAAAGCCCGACCATCCGGTCATGCGTCGAATGTAATATTTTCTGATTTTTGCCTGATGTACTATGTTGTCTGCAAAATAATGGATGAAAAATTAGCGCAGAGTATTAGCCTTTTCCAGATCAGTCCGGCTCTCCGGCGATTACGATGAGTACGTGCGGAGAGTGTGTCTGAACCCCCTTACAGACAATAGCAGCCAGAACTTTGATGGCACACTTTCGTTACTTGCGCTGACGCAGCGGTGCATAAGCGTATCTGTATTTTACTAAATACAGATACGCTAAGCACCGGCGAGCGCAAAGTACCTTTCAAAGTTCTGGCTGCTATTGCCTGCCGGGGGTGAGTTTCGCTCAGAGCACGTAATTCATCCATCGTAATCGCCGGAGAACCGGACTCGGAAAAGGCGTAAGGTACCAAGCTAATTTTTCATCCATCATTTACGCAGACTTTCGTAACTACCAAGCAAAAATCACAAAGATATTTCAGCTTCGCATGACCGGATGGTCGGGCTTTCACAGCTTTCTTATTCCTGCTGTCCTTCTGCCCATACTGCTTTTGGACCATGCTCACCGGTACGGATACGCACTACGTCCATTAATTCATACATAAAGATCTTTCCATCGCCGTGCTCGCCGGTATGTGCGGTGCGGCAGATCGCATCTACGGTTCTGTCCGCCCATTTTTTACTGGATACGACGATTTCAAATTTTACCTTTGGCAATACGTTGATGTCTACATCGTAACCTCTGACCTTCTCTTTATATCCCATCTGTGTACCGCATCCCATCACCTGCGAGATCGTCATGCCGTGAATCTGCAGATCCTGCAGGGCATCCTTGATATCTTCCACTTTGTCTTCATTTACAATCGCATCTATCTTAATCATAAACGTCATCCTTTCCTTTTACCTGACCCATTTTTCGAACACACCATATCGTCCATTATATTCATTTCACGAAGAATGATCTTTCTTTTATCGGGTCTATTTTCGGGACACACTTTGCATCCACTGTCTCTGTTTCAAAGGCCGCTGCCTTTCTTCTATCTGACCCATTTTTGGGACACTTCTCTCCTCCGGATTAATCCAGACCATTAAAGGAAGGATACGCGCTCTCCCCATGCTGGCTTTTATCCAGACCGATACGCTCCTCGGTATCTGTCACACGAAGCGGTGTAAATACCTTTACAATGGAAGCACAGATCAGAGTGCCTATGACAGCGATTGCGATCGTGATCACGATACTGAGCACCTGTGCTGCAAATAAATGCCAGTCACCAAAGACAAGACCGTTCCAGCGAGCCACCCCGTTGATGGATTTCTCTGCAAAGATACCGGTTGCGATACCGCCCCATACACCACCGATGCCGTGGCATCCAAATGCATCCAGCGCATCATCATAGCCAAATTTCTTCTTAACAACAGACATCATGAAGTAGCAGATCGGGCTTACCACGATACCAATAATGATTGAAGACCAGAGTGGCACAAAGCCTGCCCCCGGTGTGATCGCTACCAGTCCCAGCACCGCACCTGTGCAGGCACCAATGACTGTAGGCTTTCCATCCCGCAGCATATCAATAAACATCCAGGAAAGCATCGCACAAGCTGCTGATGTATTCGTTGTCATAAAAGCATGCACTGCCAGACCATTTGCTCCCAGTGCGCTTCCTGCGTTAAATCCAAACCAGCCAAACCAGAGAATGGATGCCCCCAGCAGTACAAATGGAATGTTGTGTGTACGATATGCTGTCTTCTCATAGCCACGGCGTCTGCCAAGCATGATCGACAGCACCAGGCCGCTGACACCGGAACTGATATGTACTACATTGCCTCCGGCAAAGTCTACCGAACCAAGAACTTCTCCCAGCAGACCGCCTTTGCCCCACACCATATGTGCCAGTGGATAATAGACCACCAACAGCCAGAGTGCAATGAATGCAAATAATGCTTTGAAACGCATTCTTCCTGCAACTGACCCTGTGATCAGCGCCGGTGTAATGATCGCGAACATCATCTGAAAAGCGGCAAACAGCAGTGCCGGAATCATGTCTGCATAAGCACCGGGCTTCTGTGTAACCCCCATCAGACCGATCTGTTTCAGATTTCCGATGATGCCGGCTGTATTGCCACTAAAACTCAGCGAGTAACCGATCAGCACCCACATAACGGATGCCAGCCCCATAATAAAAAACGAAGAAAGCATTGTATTTAATACATTCTTTCTACGTACTAATCCTCCGTAAAAAAATGCAAGCCCCGGCGTCATAAAAAATACAAGAGCCGTTGCAATCATCATAAAACCAGTGTCTCCAGAATTCAACATACCCATCTCACCTTTCTCTAAATCTTACAATAAGTTAGAGCTTTTCATGACGTGAACAAAGAGTCGCTTGCGACTCTTTCGCGCTTGAGCGGAATGCGTAGCATTTATTTCTTTTCCGCGAAATGCGCATCCTCACGGAGTGTTTTTTATGTTATAGGAAACGACAAGTTTCCTATAACATAAAAAAATCCTTTCCCACCCAAAGCAGAATTTCTTTTAGCAGGAAAGGATTACTGTTTTTACACTATTTTTTAACGCCCCGCTCTATTTTAACAAAAGATATTTCGGAATGCCGTCCTCATAGATGCTGGACAGTTCTCCCTGTATCAGAGGGAGCAGATACGAGATCATCTCCTGTGTGACACCGTTTCCATCCTCGTTGATCCAGGACACAGGCACCTTTTTCTCCTGATTGGCAACCTGTGCAATATCTACACCACTGTATTCCGCTGTATATTCCGGTCCCGGACGGCGGCTCAGGGAAGACATTTTTCCACTCTCCCCAGATACGGCGAGCTTCACAGCATTTGCCCCCAGTGCCAGCGACTCTTCAATATCTGTCCGGCTCATCATATGAGATGCACATCTCTGCAGCAGATTTAACTCGATCGAGCGTACTTTGCACCCGATCTCCTCGCGGACAGCCTCTTCCAGCACCCGTCCGGTTCCCGCCAGCTTACTGTGTCCAAAGACATCCTTTTCCTCCGGCTGTCCTGCCGTCTCACAGATAAAACGTCCCTGTGCATCATGAATCCCCTCACTGACTGCGATCATGACCGCATTATGATCGATCAGTTCCTCACGTATGTCATCCAGAAAACGTTCCATCGAAAAAGGTGTCTCCTCCAGATAGATCAGATACGGCACGGTGCCATTCCGGTTCTCTGCCAGCGCAGCCGCTGCCGTAAGCCAGCCGGCATGACGTCCCATCATCTCGACAATGATCACATTTTTCATCTCATAAACAGTTGCTTCCCGTTCCAGTTCGGTGAAAACAGTGGCAATATATTTTGCCGCTGACCCAAAACCGGGACAGTGGTCAATCCCGCACAGATCATTGTCTATCGTTTTTGGTCCTCCGGTCACATAAATATCATCGATCCCGTTTTTCTCACAATACTGGGACAGCTTCCAAACCGTATCCATCGAATCATTCCCACCAATATAGACAAAATAACCGATGTTGTATTTTCTGAATATGGCGATGATCTGCTCATACTGGCTGACATCCTCCGCCGGATCCTTCAGCTTAAAGCGGCAGGACCCCAGTGCAGCTGCCGGTGTACGGCTCAGCAGATCGATCTTGTCCTGTGTATTGACTTTTCCCGTCAGATTGATCAGCTTTTCCTCCAGCACGCCCTGGATGCCATAGCATCCGCCATAGATCTTCTCAATCTGCGGGCTCTCCTGTCCTGCCTGAATCGCTCCTGCCAACGTTGCATTAATGGCTGCCGTCGGGCCGCCGGATTGTGCTACCAGTAAATTTTTCATAATTCCTTCCTTTCCATTACCTGAATGAATATAACCTGGGGATGTTTTTCTCCTTTGCTGCAATGCGATCCTTCCTTTTGCAAACGCTTTGCGTCAAAGGATGTCCTCTGTATTATTTCCATTCCTAAGCATACCTCTTTTGGGATTCTGACTGCAATGTAAACCTTCTTATAATTATATGACTTTTTTGTTCTTTTAATCTTCCATGTTTTGTTCCCCCATCTGTCATTCTGATGGAGCATTCCATGCCCGCCTCCGTTTCCGCATATGGCAGTGCAGCAAAAAGGCAAAACCATTTGGGAGCGGTTCACAACGTTTTGCCCTGCAACTCTATGTTGCGAACGATTTTCTATTCAACAAAAAGCTGCCATGCGTCACCGGATACATACTATGAAATCCGATGAGGCACGGCAGCCTGATTGCTTATGATAAATGCTTCTCTACATATGTTTTAATAAAATAATTATCCTCCGGCATCTGACATCCTACGATATAATGACCTTCATTATTGGAACAGCGGATCACACGTCCCTCCAGAGCACTATGCTCCGGTGATGCGAACTGTTCCATCTGTAGCCCCAGTTCAATGCCTTTATTTGATGCAAAAAATGGATCGTCGATAATAAATGCAAATCCATTTGCACTGATATTATCCATATGTCCCGTAATCTGCTGTCCCGTTTTTGGTACAGTGATCACGCAGGGATTATTCAGATCCATACGAGGGTACTTGCGTCGGTTATTGATCTTTGGTCTGGAACTGATCTGTACCTGATACAGATCGCCTTGTTTCTGCGCCTGTATGCTTGCTTTATTCCAGCAATACAATACATTTTCCACAGTAACCTGTACACTGCAGGCAGTCGGCTGATTCCATGCAGTCTGCTTATGCAGACGTACCAACATGCCGTCCTCCGTCTTATCGACAACTTCTCCATGATAGCCCTGATCCGGTTCCTGTTCCGAAGCGATGATCACTTTCATACCGGGAACCATATCCTCCAGTCCCATGAATCCGCCGATACCGAGTTCACACATCAGATCTTCCACAACCCCTTCGATCGTGTTGATGTTATTGGCTGTTTCTTCGTATTTGCTCAGCATCTTATGACAGATTTCATTGGAGTCACCGATGCGCTGTGTCATATCACCCACAACCGAGGAGACCTGCTCCATATTGCCAACCAGCTGTCGGTTGGACTGCTCCACCTCCTGCATCGCCGTATCGATCGTATGAATATGCTCTTCCAGCTGTGATGCATCGGTCGTGATCGTTCCAACATCCTCGCCCGTCTTGGTGACCTTTTCCAAAGTAACCTGAATCAGTTTCAGAGTCTCTTCCATCGATGAAGTCATACGCGCTGAGGTTTCTTCCAGCCGTACCAGCGCATCCCATATCTGGCTGGAGGAATCCTTAGTCTCCGTACTCAGTGTACGGATCTGATCTGCTACTACAGCAAAGCCTTTGCCTGCTTCACCGGCTCTGGCAGCCTCAATGGAAGCATTCAATGCCAGCAGATTCGTCTGGTTCGTAATTGTTTCGATCGTGCCGGTCTCTTCTTTTACCATCTCAAATTCTGACTTAAAATCTGCCAGCAGCTGTTCTGTCTGCTGGGATAATTCAGACATCGTCTGTGCTGTCTGCACCAAAGTCTGCAGCTCTCTAGAACTTTCTTTGGCATGTTCTCCGGATTCAGCGGTTAATGTAACCATCTGACCGATCATATTTGCCACATGCTCTACCTGTGAACGGATATCAGAGGTCATATCCACCGAAGAGGTCGTTGTATCCTGCAGCTGTTCGTTATTTGTGCTCAGCGCATTCATGCCATCTGCTACAATATCTGCGCCATGCTTATTCTCCGTAGCCAGCTCCCGCACAACGGTCACACCATCCATAATGGAGTTGCTGGCATTTTTTACTTTTTCAACGGTCGTGATCACCCGCTTTAAATCCGCCCGGATACTGTCTGTCATCGCACCGTCGGATTCATTCAGATGCTTGATCGCCATGCAGTAACATACATAACATAATATGATACATGCCATCTCCAGCTGGTAGTCCTTCAGATTCTCTGCGGAACGCATGCCCAGTGCCATATAACGATATACCGCACTTCCGATAATAATCAATGAATTGGCAATACCACTGTATACCATAAACTTCTGATTCTTATAGATCACCAGCAGACTGGTTACCGGCAGAATATAGGTAAAGGCGATCGATGATGCCGTGGTACTGATAACGAATGTATAAAATATGCTGTATCCGATGATCAGATCATACTTATACCGGTCGGCATCCCATCCTTCT